>JAULVY010000031.1:0-15556 GCA_032110825.1 Chitinophagaceae bacterium
TGCGACCGCTTCCAAATTCAATGCGGAAAATTTTTGATTTTGCAAATCGATAGGGGAGTGTTTCGTTTTTGTGGACAAAGGAAATACTATCATCTGCTACGCTTGTTACTTTGCCGGAATACTCAACGCCATTGGTGAAAATTACATTGTCGAATTTTTCTTGAGCATACATTATACATGCTGCGAAGGAGAGGAGAATAGTGAAGAGAACCTTTTTCATTTTATGCTGCTTTTTTTTAATTATCCTTATGATTAACAATTTACAAATCACCACCCCGTCTCCCGTTCGGGCTTCGCCCTCTCGGGATCCACCCCTCCTTGCAGGAGGGGAGCCTTTATCTAATTCGTGCTTTAAAACACAATACTTCCAACTCGAAAATCACAACCCACAACCCAAAACAAAATTCCCCTCCTCCAAGGAGGGGTGCCAACCGAAGGTTGGCGGGGTGGTGATTTAACCTACAACCTACAACCCACAACTCACAACCATTTCCTAATCTCCCCCACCAACTCACCTTTTGTAATCGGAGTGCCTTTGATTTTGTTGTATGCTTTTGCGTCAACGAAGTATTGGTCGCGGATGATTTTAATAAGCTGACCGTTGTTAATCTCTGGTATCAATACGGTTTCAAAGTTGGAAAGTATTTCACCTAAGTTTTTTGGGAAGGGGCGGAGGTAGCGGAGATGTGCATGGGAAACAGCATGGCCTTCGGCAATCATTTCCAAAACAGCTGTTTTGATGGAGCCGAATGTACTTCCCCATCCCAATACCAATATTTTCCCTTTTTCTTTTCCGCTATCGATTTTTTGATCGGGGATGTAATTGGCGATCATATCCACCTTGGCCTGTCTGGTTTTCACCATGTGCTGGTGGTTATCGGGGTCGTAGCTAACATTGCCCGTTACATCTTGTTTTTCTAATCCTCCGATGCGGTGCTCCAAACCGGGAGTGCCAGGGATTGCCCATGGCCTAACTAATTTTTCATCGCGTTTGTAAGGCTGAAGTTTTTCTTCTCCGTCATCTAATTTCTTTTTGAATTTTACTTCAATAGGAGCAAGGTCTTTTTCTTGTGGAAACTTCCAAGGCTCGGCACCGTTGGCAATATATCCATCGCTTAAGAACATCACGGGAGTCATGTGTTGCAAGGCAATGCGTGCAGCTTCGTACACGGCATCAAAACAATCACTTGGTGTTGATGCTGATACAATAGGCATTGGACATTCACCATTTCTTCCATAGTATGCTTGCAGCAAATCACTTTGCTCTGTTTTGGTGGGGAGTCCTGTTGATGGTCCGCCTCGTTGTACATCGATAATTATCAATGGAATTTCCAGCATTACGGCCAATCCCATGGCTTCGCCTTTTAAGGCTATACCCGGACCAGAAGTAGTGGTAATTGCAAGTGCACCGCCATAGCTTGCACCGATGGCGGAGGAGATACCTGCAATTTCATCTTCTGCTTGAAATGTTTTTACACCAAAATTTTTCATCCTGCTCAAATCGTGAAGAATATCTGAAGCTGGAGTAATGGGGTATGATCCTAAAAACAAGGGGAGTCCACTTTTTTGTGATGCTGCAATCAATCCCATCGATACCGCCTGGTTTCCCATGATAGAACGATAGGTTCCCGGATTCATTTTAGCTTTTTCAACTTTATATCGGGTAGTAAAGGTTTCTGTTGTATCACCGAAATTATATCCAGCCTGTAATGCCTTTATGTTGGCATTGAGGATTTCATCTTTCTTACCGAATTTTTCTTTCAGAAATTGCAAGCTGCTTTCCATATCCCTGCTGTACATCCAATAGAGGAATCCAAGCACGAACATATTTTTTGCTCTGTCCTTTTCCTTGGTTCCCATCGTGATATCCTTCAACGCCTCACGGGTCATTTTGGTTATGTCCATTTTGATCACGTTGAATCCCGCCAAGGAATCATCTTCAATTGGATTAACACCGTCGGGGTAGTTGGCTAGTCGAAGGTTTTTGGCATCAAATCCATCCACATTGGCGATGATGGTACCTCCTTTTTTTATGGCTTTGATGTTGGTTTTTAAAGCCGCCGCGTTCATGGCTACCAATACATCGCATAGGTCTCCAGGAGTATATATTGAATCACTTGAAAATCGGAGTTGATAGCCACTCACTCCCGGAAGAGTACCCTGGGGAGCACGAATTTCTGCCGGAAAATCGGGAAAAGTGGCCAAATCGATGCCGAGTAGGGCAGTATTGTTGGTAAACTGACTACCGGTAAGCTGCATACCGTCTCCACTGTCGCCGGCAAATTTGATAACAATATCGTGCAGTAATTCTTCTTTTCTTGGGGTCATAAGCGGGTTTTGAGGTTTGATCCGATCCTCTGAAAGGGTCTTTCGATGAAATTAATTAAATTCGTAGACAAATTTACCACTATGGCTCTATTCAATTCAAGCAATCCTACTCTAACTGAAAAATCTTTTCAACGGTCCATGTCTTTCTCTGGCTCTCAGGCCATGAGCTTTGGCGGAACCCTTCAAAAGTTTGCATTCTTATTTATAATGGTAATGGCCACAGCCTTTTACGTTTGGAATGAAGCAAGTGTAGGGAATGGGGTATCGGGCTATATCATGACTGGCGCCATAGGCGGATTGGTAGTTGCCTTGGTTTTGATGTTTAAGCAATCTTGGGCCCAGTATTTGGCTCCTGCTTATGCCTTGTTGGAAGGCTTGGTTGTAGGCGGTATCTCTGCTGTTTACAATGATGCATTCAAAGCGGTTGCTCCTGGTATTGTGATGCAGGCTGTTGTATTGACATTTGGAACAGCCATTGCCATGTATCTTCTTTTCACGTTTCGCATCATTCGTGTAACCGATCGTTTCCGTTCAATCATGTTTGCTGCAATCGGCGGTATAGCTATCTTTTACCTCATCACTTTTGTATTATCACTTTTCGGGGTTAACGTGACTGGCTTGCACAACGGATCCATGTTGAGTATAGGTATTTCCATTGCCATTACGGTTGTTGCAGCACTGAGCTTACTTTTGGATTTCGACCGTATTGAACAAGGTACAGCTATGGGTGCTCCCAAGTATATGGAGTGGTTCTGCGCATTTGGTTTGCTTGTAACCTTGGTTTGGTTGTACATTGAGATTCTGCGCTTGTTGGGGAATCTCTATGGTCGCCGCGACTAATAGACATGAAACTGGTTTTTACAATTCTTGCTATTTCATTTGCTATCTCTAGCAAAGCCCAGAAGATTTTTACGGTGGAATACGCCAATCAGGCGGATGTGAAGGTATTTGTAGTGAAATACGAGAATCAGGCTGATTTAAAAGTTTTCAAAGTGAAGTATGAAAACCAAGCTGGAGATAACAACGGCAAATGGTTTTTTGTGAAGTATGCCAATCAGGCTGATAAAAAAATCTACTTTGTTGATTACGAGAATCAAGCCGACGTAAAAATTTTTTTCGTCACATACGAAAACCAGACCGGTTGGAGAAACCGATCCAAGCAGCATTTCTTTTATTAGAAACCGTCGCCGTCAAGCATATTTCCTAGTCCACCTAGAATACTTCCTTCCTCTTTTCTACTGGTAGTACCATACGAAATGATTCTGCTGGCCAATCGAGATATGGGTAAGGTTTGGATCCATACTTTACCAGGTCCGCGCAGCGTAGCAAAGAACAAACCTTCACCACCGAAAATGGAATTCTTGATTCCGCCTACAAATTGAATGTCGTAGTCGACTGTTTGTGTAAAGGCCACCACACAACCGGTATCAATTTTTAGTACTTCGCCGGGAGTTAGGTAACGCTCAAATACATGTCCGCCTGCATGCACAAATGCCATTCCATCTCCTTCGAGTTTTTGCATGATGAATCCTTCACCACCAAATAGACCGGTACCGAGTTTGCGTTGGAATGCGATGCCAACGTTCACTCCTTTAGCTGCGCAGAGGAATGAATCTTTTTGGCAAATGATTCTGCCATCAAGTTCTTGCAAATCCAGCGGAATAATTTTTCCGGGATAGGGAGATGCAAACGAAACTTTTTTCTTTCCGGAAACTGTATTGGTAAATGCAGTCATGAATAAGCTCTCACCTGTTAGCAAGCGTTTGCCTGCTGAAAATAATTTCCCCAATACACCCTGGCTTTGTCCTGAACCATCACCGAAGATGGTTTGCATTTGAACGCCTTCTTCCATCATCATGAAGCTACCTGCTTCTGCGATGGCTGTTTCCTGGGGGTCGAGTTCGATCTCGACGTATTGCATTTCCTCTCCAAAAATCTTGTAATCAATTTCGTGATTCGAACGGGTGGCGTAGTTTTCCATGTGTGTGTTTTTAGAATAATTATGTTTTGGGTTTTGAGTTAGTTGTATGTTGTATTGCAAGACAGGTTTAAAAAGGCAAATTAAAAATTATTTTGAATTAGAGGTAAATTCAAAACTCAATCACCACCCCGTCAGCCTTCGGCTGCCACCCCTCCTTGCAGGAGGGGAGCTTTTTTATTTTTTACAATCTACAATCCACATTTGATTTCAGATTTCCCCTCCTCTAAGGAGGGGTGCCAACCGAAGGTTGGCGGGGTGGTGATTTAACCCACAACCCAAACCAAGTTTCAAATTTCCCCTCCTCTAAGGAGGGGTGCCAACCGAAGGTTGGCGGGGTGGTGATACAACCCAAAACTCACAACCCTTTCCACACCGGCTTGCCTTGAATTCGTCTCACCAGATACATGATACCTGCGAGGATGAAGAAGAAGGGACCGGTTAGGCCGAGAATGGAGATCCATTTTCCGCTATAGAATTTAGTCATGGGTCTTTTCAATCGCTCTGCAATGAGGTACATCGCAGGTACGATGAGTAGCGTCATGAAGAACGCAAACATCAATCCCCAAATGATAGTGAGGGATAGAGGTTTCCAGAACACAGCGTTATCACCTCCGAAGAAGATATGTGGATTCCAATCGGTAAAGAGTGTAATAAAGTTAATATTGAAACCAACAGCCAATGGGATCAGCGCGAGAATAGCTGCCAGCGCGGTAAGCAATACCGGGACAATTCTTGTTTTTCCTGCTTCGATTACAGCTTCTCGAGTTTTCATTCCTCTTGAACGAAGTTCATCTGCAAATTCAATAACCAGGATTCCGTTTTTCACTACGATGCCTGATAACCCAACGATACCGATACCGGTAGTAACTGCTGCAAATGTTGAACGGGTGAGTGCATAACCCAATAAAACTCCGATTAAGCTGAAAATAATTTCAGATAATACAATCATGGTTTTGCTGTAGGAGTTGAACTGCAGGATGAGGATCAACAAAATAAATCCGACCGCAATGAATAAGGCATTGCCCAAGAATCCAGCTGTTTCTTTCAATTGTTCTTCTTCGCCGGTTTGCGTAACGGATACACCTTCGGGTTTTGATTTGAAGTTGTTGATTTGCTTTTTGATTTCTTCATTTACGGCCTGAGGCGTATAGCCTTGAGAAGTGAGAACATTTGAGAAAATTGTAATGACTCTTTTCTGATTTTTTCTCTTTATGCTTCCATACGTATTGCTCAAGTCTGCTTTCAAAACAGAGCTGATAGGGACTTGCTTGATTTGTCCAGATGTGAAATCGCGATACGTGATTCGCATATTCAATAAATCAGAAAGCGAATTTCTTTCAGACGCATCATTTCGTAAAATGATTTTGTATTCTTCTTCACCGATTTTCAGCTTGGATATTTCTTTTCCAAATAAGGCAGTTCTGATTTCTAAACCTACTTGTCCCGTTGAAATTCCTTGCATCAAAGCGCGTTCGCGATCAATCGTTAGTCCAATTTCCGGATTGGAAAAATCAACATCTATTTTAAGTTCCTCAACGCCAGGTATATTTTTATCACTTAAGTAGTTTCGGAGATTGATAACCGTACTGGTGAGGTCTTCAAAATTATCTCCGGATACCTCGATGTTGATGGGGGATTGAGTGGGTGGGCCGTTACTTTCCTGAGCCACGCTGATTTCTGCAGATGGGATACCCTTTATAATGTTACGAATGGAATCCATGTAGGGTTGGGTAGGCAAACCGTTTCGTTCTTCAAATGGAACAAAATTGATTTGAACTCTACCCAATTCAGGTCTCGTACTTCTATCACCACTATTCGGATCGCTGGCGCCAACGGCCACATTGGCAATCACACTTTCTACAAGAGGATTCTTTTTGTTGTTATCAATTCCCAATACTCGGTTGATTCTACTTTCCAATTCCTCCGTAATCGAGTCGGTGTACTTTACATCTGTGCCTGCAGGAAGTTTGAGATATACGTAAATGGTATTTGGATCACCTTGTGGGAATAGAACGACAGGCACGTTTCTCATTCCAAAGAACACGAATGAGAAGATCAATAAAACGAAAGTTGCGATTAACATTTTCACCGGTCTCCATCCTTGGGTAGTCCAGCGCAACAATTTTTCGTATTGATTCATCATGGCTGGGAGCAATCGATCTTGGAAAGAGCGAATTGCATCCGTTAGTACATATGCATTCAAAACAAGAAGGAATGCAAAGAAAAGTAAGAGGTTGCCAATGAAACGCAAGCCCGGTTGATCAGCTCCATAACCGGCCAAATCAAACAGAGAACCCATGGAAACAAAGAGCCAAAATATGGGAAGTTTGAACACGCGCGACTTCGGCTTTTTTTCATCCGACTCATGAGCCATAAAATCAACTGCAAATACCGGGTTCATGATGTAGGCAACGATCAATGAAGCGGTAAGGGTGAAGATCAACATGGTAGGCAGGTAGATCATGAATTTACCAATGATCCCTGGCCAGAATAAAAGCGGAATGAATGGAGCAAGGGTAGTTAATGTACCTGCCAATACAGGAACGAACACTTCGCCTGCTGCATAACGCGCGGCTTCCGTAGGTGAAATCTTTCCTTTGCCTTGCGAGAAAATACGGTGTGTATTTTCTATCACCACAATGGCATCATCTACAACAATACCCAATCCAAACAACAAGGCAAATAATACAATGAAGTTGAGTGTAACGTTTGATCCCACAATAAAGTCTGCTGTAGGTAGGAAGATAAAGGCCAGGAACATACTCAATGGAACCGATAAGGCCACAAAGAATGAATTGGTTACACCCATGAAGAACATAAGGATGATCATCACCAAGATAAAACCAATCACGATGGAGTTTACCAATTCATCAAATGCAGCAGATGCTTTGATGCTGAGATCACCTGTGATGTTAACTTTCAGATCTTTGGGAAATACATTTTGCTGCATTTCCGTAACGATCGTATTTATTTTTTCAGACGCGTTGATGAGGTTTTCACCTGAGCGTTTGATGATGCTGAGGGTAACTACGGTTTCCCCATTTAAGCGGGCATAGCTCTCTTTTTCTTTTACCGTATCGCTGATGTCGGCGATATCACGCAAATAAAGGGGAGAGCCGTAAATATTTTTAACGATAACGTTATTGAGATCAAGTGATGAATTAAACTGACCCTTTAGACGCAATGCTCTTTTTTGTTCACCTACTTCAAGTAAACCTCCAGAGATGTCTGCGTTTTCACGTTGAATTGCCGCTTCTACATCATTGAATCCAACTTTAGCTGCTTCCATTTTGTAGCGGTCCATGTTGATTTGGATTTCACGCTCGGGGGCGCCCACCAAATCAATGCGACTGATTTCTGAAAGTTCTTCGATTTTGTCTTTGAGTTGATCTGCAAAATCTCCCAATTTAACTGCATCGTAATCTCCACTCAGGTTCACGGCCATGATGGGAAATTCGGAAAGAGAAATTTCTTGAACCACTGGCTCTTGCGTTAAGTCTGCCGGCAGATCTTTACGTGCCTTATCTACGGCGTCGCGCATTTTTTGCAGAGCTATATCTGTTTTAACGGATGTACTGAACTCTACGATAATGGCAGAAAAATCCTGAAGTGAATTGGAGGTGATTTTATTAATCTTGACGCCGGTAATTCCTTTCAGTTGCTTTTCAATAGGCCTTGTAACCAGGCTTTCAATTTCCTTTGGCGAGTTACCCACATATACCGTTTGAACGTATATGTTTGGGATTACAACATCCGGGTATTGTTCTTTGGGAAAGGAAACAAACAGTCCAATACCCCATACCGCAATGATCAGGGTAATCAGATAAACTGCTGTTTTATTCCTGATCGCCCAATCCGTTGGTCCGAATGTTTTAGGATTCTGGATCAGTCGCGAGATAGGATTGCTTTTAGAAGCTTTGTCCATAATGATGTATTTGGTTGCGTTGTCGTTAATATTATTTTACCAGAGCAATCAGCTGGCCATCGTATAGTCCCTGAAAACCTTTGGTGATGAGTTTTTCACCTGCTGCCAGTCCACTGTTTACTTCAATCAGCTCATCATAAAATTCACCGATTGTAACATTTTTCTTTCTTGCAATGGTTTTTCCTTTAGCATCTTCCATGATGTATACATACTTGCCATTTTCATCGGTTTGTATGGTTTCTACTGGAACTACAATTGCGTTCTTGGCTTCATGATCAAGAATTTTCACCAATGAAATTTGATTGGGTTTGATCAGCGGGTTGCCTGCGAGTTTGCATTCTGCAATGAAGCTTCTTGAATTTACGTTGATGGTTTCGCTTACCAAACTTACCGTTGTGTTAAACGATTGATTGATATCGGGTACCATTACTACAACAGGCATTCCTTTTCTGATTTTTGCTACATAGTTTTCAGGAACCTCAACAACCGCTTTGAGTGAGCTTGGATTTACAATATTGATACTCGCCATGGGGGAACCGACAAACGTTTCGCCAACACGAATGTTAACGGCATCAACTACTCCCGAAACTTGAGAAGCAACGGATGTGGTGCTCAGTTGTTCTTTTACAAGGGATAATTGCTTTTCCAAACTTTCTACATTATTCTTCGCTGAAAGGAATTGCACTTCGGTTCCAATTCCTTCCTTCCAGAGGTTTTCTTGGCGTTGGAAAATATTTTTGGCAAAGGAGAGCTGGCTTTCAACTTGTTTGATGTTTTGCTGTACGATTCCATCTTCCAATTTCATCAGCAGCTGCCCTTTTTTAACACGGTCGCCGGCTTTCACAAAAATTGATTTTACTTGTCCGCCCATTCCACGTGGTGTTACATAATAAAGCTCTTCTGTTGTGATTTTCCCTTGTAGATCGATGTAGTGGGCAAAGTTTTGTGTTGTTAGCGCAGTGACTTCAACCAGCTTTGATTTTTCAGCGCCTGCACTTCCATCCAGTTTTTGGATTTCAACTTCCAGTGCTGCAATTTTTGTTGCGATGGCGTCCCGTTCTTTAGTTAGTTTTTCGAGTTCATTTTTTTTGGCACTCAGGTCTTTATTTTCCTGTTTGTTTTCAGAACAGGCGATAAGAACCAGGAGGAGCAAGAAGGAAAGTATATTTTTCATGTTTGTCAATTGTATATGTTTGAATTAGATTTTACCCAAGGCTTTCATGTATGAAATTCTTGAATTGATGGCATCGTAGAGGGATTGGAAATAGTTGGATTGTGAGGCTTCCAATTCGGATTCGGCTTGAAGCAGTTCAAAGCTGGAGCCCAATCCTTGTTCGTATTTTTTCTTTGTTGTATTGTATACACGTTCGGCCAACTGAACATTACGTTCTTGCATATCCAATGACAGTAAGGCATTTTTAAATATAACTGATGAAGCTTTGAGTTGAAGGTCAATAGCACGCTCAACATTTTCGATGGTATTGCTGGTTTTTTCCAAATTGAGTTTCGCTTGCTTAAGTTTCATCGCTTTCTGGCCCGCATCAAAAATGGGAATACTCATATTCAATCCCCATACAGAAGCCTTGAACCATTTATCAGAGAAGTTGAAGAGATTGAATTCTTGTCCCAATGCATTGCGTGTATAATTCCAGTAGGTAGCAATGGTTGGCAGGTAAGAAAGCTTATTCCTCTGTATATCGAGGCCTTGTAAATCTTTAGCCACATTCAGCAATTGAATCTCTTTGCGATCGGTGTAGTTGAAATTGTCTATTTGCAGCACATCTTTTTTGATAACGTCATATGAAAGTGAATCGGTGAGCTCAAGGGTATCTTTCTGATTGAGTGCGAGAGCAAATTTTAAAGAGGATAACCCGATTTCAGTAAGGTCGTTGATTTGGTTGGAGGTAGTCATGAGGTTATTCAGCGAGACCTGTGTTTTATCGATATCCAGTTTTTCAGCAAAACCATTTTTAAACAGTTTTTCTTGATCTGATTTTAGTTTCTGAAGACGGAGGATGCTTTCGTCGAGGTATTGTTTTCTTTTTCTTGCAATCAATACACTGTAGTATGCGCGGTATACATTGCTTTTTACTGAATCTTCCATCACTTTGATGTTTGTTTCAGTAAAATCGACTGCTTTTTTTCTGGCTTGAATGGCGATGAAGAGATCCGGTTGGAATAGGAGTTGTTGAAATTGAATTCCTGCAGCAGATTGCCAAGGAACCCCAAACTGAGCAGGGAAAAATTGAGTGGGTTCATTGGGTTTGGTGATGGGGCTACCTGCGCCGTTACGAACACCGTTATCGACCAATACCTGATACACCGACGGAGAGATGAAGTCGGGAAGTAAGGTTACAGGGATACTGAAGAAGTGTTGTGTGGAAATACTGCCATTGATTTGTGGTAGTGCCTGACCAATGTATTCCCGGTTTTTAGCAATCTGCAATTCACGATCGATTTGTAAATTTTTAATTTCCGTCACATTTTTCAGCGCCAAGGCTGCAGCTTGTTCAGCCGTTAGGCTGTATTTCTGCTGTGCAAATGCAAAAGCAGGTGCAGTAAATAAAAGAAAAATCCAGTAGAAGCCTCTTCGTCTCATATATGCGTGTTTATGCTGTATTATTTTTTCTTCTGTTTATTTTGTATGCTTCAATCAATTGAAAACCTTTTTCGGTGGCTACGCCGTAAAGAAAATTTTCGATGATGGCTACGCTTACTTCTGCGAGGTTGTATTTTTCGTTGGGATAGAGTTCTACGTTAAAAGCAATCATCATCGATTCTAATCTGAATTTGGCAAGTACGTCTATGTTGATGTCTGGTCTATATAGACCTTCTTCAATACCTCTGATCAGATTCTTGGAAATGATTTCCAGTATGAATTTAGTTTTATGATCCATGAATTTTCCAAACGAATTGAAATGGAATTTCTCTAGGTCGAATATGATCACCGGGTTCATGTGGGTGAAATGTTTGATAACCATTTCCATGGTATTGGTCACCTCTTGAATCGCGTTTTCTGCATGAACCATGCAGTCGATTGTTTCCTGCTGCATGCGACCGATTTCCGACTGCAACACAGTATCTACCAGTTCGTCTTTATCGGTAAAATGCTGATAGAGTGTTTTTTTGGAAATAGCCAATTGTGTAGAAATATCATCCATGGAAACTGAGCGCAACCCTAGTTTCATGAATAAATTCCTTGCTTGTTCTACTATGCGTTCTTTTGTTTCCATTTTGGCGCCGCAAAACTATGGAAACTTTAAGTGTAAAAAAAGTTTCTATTGAATAAAATTTATAAAAAGGTTGAACGGATCAAATTAGGGATAAATGCTATTTTTTGTGTTTTTTGCATCAAAATCGGGTATTTTTACCCGTTTTAGCCCAAAAATTGGGCTATATTTGGTCAAATTTACTTGATGAAGCCTTTTAAGTTTAGCAGGCTTGTTTACTATATTTTTCAGGGGATGGTGATTTTGGCGCCCATCGTGATTACGGTTTGGGCTGTTGTTTCACTCTTCAATATCATTGACGGTATTTTGCCCAATGTGGTCCAAATTTTATTTCCGGAATGGGTAAAACTGGATGCACGGGGTTTGCCAGAGAAGATACCGGGACTTGGTTTTCTCATTATGCTGGTGCTTTTGTTATTGGTAGGGTATATTTCTTCTTCTTTCGTTGTTTCTAAGTTGGTAGAGTTGTTTGACAATGTTTTGGAGCGTACTCCTGGAATCAAAATTATTTATACAACAGTTAAAGACTTCTTTGAGGCTTTTGCTGGCAACAAAAGAAAATTCAATCAGCCCGTTTTGGTTTCCATTGAATCCCCAGACATCTGGCGAATAGGCTTCATTACACAGACCGATGTTACGGAATTTGGATTGGCCGATTATGTTTCGGTTTATGTGCCGCATTCGTATGCGTTTTCAGGAATAACGTATTTGGTGAAAAGAGATCGTATCAAATTGGTAGATGATGTAAGCTCAGCAGATGCCATGAAATTTGTTTTATCGGGGGGTGTTACGGATGTGGGAGATCATGAAGACTTGGGGAAGTAAAATAATTTTATTCTCTACAACACTTGTATTGTTTATACTTCCGCTGGAAGTTCATTCCTGGGGATTTTTTGCGCACAAGCATATCAATTACCACGCCGTTTTTTTATTACCGCCATCCCTCATTGGTTTTTACAAAAAGAACATTGGGTATATAGCCAGTCATGCAGTAGATCCTGATAAAAGACGCTATGCAATCAAAGAGGAAGCCCCTAGGCATTACATCGACTTAGATCATTATAACAAGGATAAGGATACGCTTCCGCACCGATGGTCAGATGCAATAAAACAATATTCAGAAGATAGCCTGATGGCCTATGGTATTGTTCCTTGGTGGATTATGGTGATGAAAGCCAGGTTGACAAAAGCATTTCTGGAAAGGGATGTACTGCAAATTTTAAAAACATCAGCTGATATTGGTCACTATATCGCCGACGCCCATGTGCCGTTGCATGCCAACAGCAACCACAATGGACAAAAAACGGAGCAACATGGTATACATGGATTATGGGAAAGTCGACTCCCTGAATTGTTTGCACAACAGTCCTACGATTTATGGTTGGGCAAAGCCCAATATTTATCTGATCCGGCTTCTTTTATCTGGACAAGAGTTTATGAGAGTGCAGCTGCATCGGATTCTGTTTTAGCGATAGAGAAACAGCTGAGTCAAGGGGTGGACCCCGACCTCCGATTCTCCTATGAATTGCGCAACGGGAAAATGGAGCGACAATTCGCAAGAACGTATTCAACAACGTATCATGTACAATTAAATGGAATGGTTGAACGACGCATGCGAGACGCAATTTATGCTGTTGCTTGTTTTTGGTATTCTGCCTGGATTGATGCCGGTCAGCCTAGCTTAAAATAAAGTATCTTTATCCCGCTTTTTACATCCTGCAAGTCCAGTTACCATGATACACAATTTCAATGCCGGTCCCAGTATTCTTCCCAAAGAAGTATTTGAAGAGGCGAGTAGGGCTATTTTGAATTTCAATAATACAGGCTTATCTATTTTAGAGATTGGCCATCGCACCCCTTTATTTGAATCTGTATTGAACGAAGCTGTTGATTTAGTTAAGGAGCTTATGCAGTTGAATGATCAAAAGGAAGTTCTTTTTCTGCATGGTGGGGCTTCCACACAGTTTTTTCAAATTCCGATGAATTTTCTTCGTGAGGGACAAATAGCATCGTATTTGGATGGAGGCGTTTGGGGTTCCAAAGCCATTAAAGAAGCTAAAAAATTTGGAGGAGTTGAAGTTGTAGCTTCCTCGAAAGATAAAAATTACACTTACATACCCAAATCGTATTCTATCGCTTCAGATTCGCTTTACTTCCATTATACAACGAACAATACAATCGAAGGAACGCAAATGCATCACATTCCTCAAGCTGCAATGCCATTGGTTGCAGATATGAGCAGTGATATTTTAAGTAGAGAACTTGATTTCAATCGGTTTGCATTCATCTATGCCGGCGCTCAAAAAAACATCGGTGCAGCTGGGGTGAATTTAGTGGTAGCAGATAACGAGTTTCTGTCTAAGGCTAATGCTGGATTGCCTTCGATGTTGGATTACCGCGAGCATGTTGCCAATGGGTCCATGCTGAATACACCACCCGTATTTGCTATCTATGTGTGTTTGCTAACACTTCGTTGGCTTAAAAAAATAGGTGGGATAGCTGCAATTGAAAATATCAATGATCAAAAAGCCAACTTGCTTTATGATACACTAGATCAGCTTCCGCTTTTTCAAACTCCTGTTGATAAAGAGGATCGGAGCAAAATGAATGTAGTATTTACCATTCAAGATGCGGAGTTTGAAAAACGCTTTCAAGCGTTATGCAAAGAAGAGGGAATGATTGGTGTGAAAGGACATCGAAGCGTAGGGGGATTTCGTATTTCATTATACAATGCCTTGCCATTATCCAGTGTAGAGGCGGTTACCGAATTGATAAAAGAATTTGCACACAAGAACGGATAAATCTATTCAACCATCATGGCAACTATATTTCCATTTCAAGCCATCAGACCACAACCTCAGTTTTCATCTGCAGTGGCATCTCCTCCTTATGACGTTTTATCCAGTAGTGAAGCCAGGCAAGCAGTGCTAAATAATCCGCATTCGTTTTTGCATGTAACCAAGTCGGAGGTAGATATGCCGACTGATCTGAATATTTACGATCAATCGGTTTATGAAAAAGCGAAATCAAATTTATTGAACATGATTTCAGATGGTGTTCTTGTTAAAGAAGCAACACCATGTTATTATATCTATGAATTGATTATGGATGGAAGAAGTCAAACCGGATTGGTTTGTTGCTCTTCTGTTGATGATTACGAAAATGATATCATCAAAAAGCACGAGTATACAAGACCAGAAAAAGAGTTGGATCGAATCAATCATATTCGCATAACGGGTGCACAAACCGGAAATGTATTTTTGGCCTATAGAAATGTATCTGCAATGGATGTATTGGTACGTGATTGGAAATCGAATCATGCACCTGTTTACAACTTCAATGCCGAAGACGGTATTTCGCATAAAATATGGGTAGTTGATGCTGCTGAAACAGTGGAGCGTATTTCTCAATTGTTTGCAACCGAGGTGCCATGCACGTATATAGCTGACGGGCATCACCGTGCTGCCAGTGCAGCTAAAGTCCGACAGACCTTGGGTGCTGCTGCAGGTCCAGAGGCGAGTACTTTTCTTACTACCTTGTTTCCTGCTTCGGAACTCAAAATTCTTCCCTATAACCGAGTTATTAAAGACTTGAATGGACTTACACCCGAAGAGTTCATCAGCGCATTGCAAGACGATTTTCAGGTATCTACTTCTGATGTTCCTGTTCAGCCACAGGCTTTGCATGAGTTTGGATTATACCTTGATCATCAATGGTATCATTTAACATCTGTAGCCGGTTCATTTACCGAAGATCCCATTGGGGTATTGGATGTTAGCATCCTTTCCAATAATGTATTGGAAAAAATATTGGGAATCGAAGACCAGCGGACCGATAAACGCATTGATTTTGTTGGAGGGATTCGTGGCTTGAACGAATTGGAGAAGCGCGTGGATAGCGGTGAAATGGAATTGGCATTCAGTTTTTATCCGGTTAGTATTGAGCAATTGTTTGATATTGCCGATAGTGGAAATGTGATGCCACCCAAGAGTACTTGGTTTGAACCTAAATTACGAGACGGACTATTGACTCATTTGATCTAATCCCTAATTTTAGAGGTGATGACACAACGTATTTTTCTTTTCTGTTTAA
>JAULVY010000032.1:0-36352 GCA_032110825.1 Chitinophagaceae bacterium
CTTATTTACCTGATACCAACTACAATGGGAAAAGTATAACCCAGATCAATACCGAATTGGGGAGAAAATCAAATACCCTCAGCGAGGCCAATTTGATTTTGGATATGCTTATCAAAGCCAATGCCCAAATGATTTATCATACCATGTCTGAAAAAGACCTTGTTCATTTTATGAAATATCCATTCAATATGCCTGCTGCCGATGCAGGAATAAGCAATGGCAGAGGGATGCCGCATCCCCGTGGGTATGGTACAAACGCAAGGGTTTTATCCAAGTATGTAAGAGAACAACAGGTGATTGGATTGGAAGAAGCTGTAAGGCGAATGACATCCTTGCCTGCTTCTAAATTCAATTTGAAAAACAGGGGACTATTGATGGAGGGCAAGTTTGCTGATCTTTTGATTTGGGATGAAAACGAGATACAAGATCTTTCTGTATATGAAAATCCTCACCAGTTTTCTAAAGGGATATCTCATGTATTCGTAAATGGTCAATTGGTTTTGGATCAAGGTCAACATAGGGGAACACGATCTGGGAATGCGTTGAGGTTGAACCAATAAAAAAGGCGCCTCTTGCCAGGCATATCTTTTATGAATCAAAAACTTTATGATTGCACCAACGTAACAACAGCCTTTGTCTTCTTCATTTAATAGTATAAAACCTTTATAAAACCCCTCACCTCTTTTGATTAAATTGCAGGTATGTATACTTATCTGGATGAGCTAAACCCGCAACAGCGGGAAGCTGTGATGCACTTGGATGGACCTTTGATGATCATTGCCGGTGCCGGAAGTGGGAAAACCAAAGTGTTGACAACCAGAATAGCGCACCTCATGGCTCATGGTGTTGATTCATTTCGAATTCTAGCCCTCACGTTTACCAACAAAGCCGCACGCGAAATGAAGGAACGTGTGGAGCGCATTCTAGGAAATGGGGAATCGGGTAATCTATACATTGGAACGTTTCACTCGGTTTTTGCCAGAATACTTCGGGCTGAGGCACCACGTATTGGGTATCCGGCAAGCTTTACGATTTACGATACGGATGATGCCAAAGGTGTTTTGAAGACGGTGATCAATGAATTGCATTTGGATGATAAAATCTACAAGCCCAATGTGGTTTACAACCGGATTTCAGCAGCTAAAAATGCATTGATAACAGCAGAGGAATATGCAAGCGACTTTGGACTGATGCAAGAGGATGCTCGGGCAAACCGTCCTGCTATATCAGAAATCTACAAAGCCTATGCCAAGCGGTGTTTCAAAAACGGGGCTATGGATTTTGATGATTTGATGCTTCAGTTTTATTTGATTTTAAAGCATCATCCCGAAGCACTTCACAAATACCAACACAAGTTCAGTCACATTTTAATTGACGAGTATCAGGATACCAACCCGGCTCAATATGAGATCATCAAATTGCTCGGAGCTGTGCATGAAAATGTATGTGTTGTTGGAGATGACGCACAATCCATTTATGCATTTCGTGGGGCAACCATTGAGAACATTTTGCTCTTTCGAAAAGATTACGACGATGTGAAAGTGGTTAAGCTGGAGCAGAATTACAGAAGCACAAAGAATATCTTACAGGTAGCCAACGAAGTAATTGGGAATAACAAAGGCCAGATACCAAAAGAATTGTGGACTGAAAACCATGAAGGTGAACGAATCAATTTGGTTCGAACCATGACCGATAACGACGAAGGTAAATTTGTTGCAGATACCATTCAAGAGCAAAAACTTCGGAATCATTTTTTCAATAGAGATTTTGCTATTTTGTATCGAACCAATGCCCAGAGCAGGGCTTTCGAAGAATCACTTCGAAGGATGAATATACCGTATACCATTTTTGGTGGTATTAGTTTTTATCAGCGCAAAGAGATAAAAGATTTCATTGCTTACCTGCGCATTATTGTTAATCCCCGTGATGAAGAAGCATTGAAGCGAATCATCAATTATCCTGTTCGAGGAATTGGGAAAACCTCCTTGGATAAATTGATTTTAGCGGCAAACGAGCAGAATATTTCTCTTTGGGAAGTGTTGAAGCGAGCGAAAGAATTTGGGTTCAAGGCCGGCACATTGGAAGCGATTGAAAACTTTGTGCTGATGATCCGAAGTTTTGCCAGCATGCTTAAAAACAACAATGCCTATGATGTTGCTTTTCATGTGGGCAAGCAAACCGGATTGGTAAAGGAGTTGTTCAACGACAAGAGTACCGAAGGCGTGCAGCGATACGAGAACGTTCAGGAATTATTGAATTCAATCAAAGAATGGGTAGATGATAAGCAGAATAGGGCGCAGATAGATGAGGATGGGGTGTTGCTTGATAGTGAAGAGGGAATAGGGAATAGGGAAGAGGGAATAGGGAATAGGGCACAGGATGAAGTGGAGGAGCCGATCCCCGATAGGCCGTTTCGGGAGGATGTATTGCTTTCTGCGTACTTGCAACAAATTACATTGTTAACGGATGCTGATGATAAAGATGAACGTGCGGATACGGTAAAACTGATGACGATACATGCTGCCAAGGGTTTGGAATTTTCCTGTGTATTTGCAGTGGGTTTGGAAGAAATGTTATTCCCCAATGCGATGAGCATCAATACCCGAGAAGAATTGGAAGAAGAACGCCGACTGTTTTATGTTGTTATTACCAGAGCCAAGCAAAGGCTTTGGATTAGCTATGCAAATACGCGGTATAAATTTGGACAAGTAGTGCAAAATGATCCAAGTAGATTTATACAGGAGATTCCTGAAGACATGTTGGATCGTTCTTATGCAGGTGGAGGATTTAGAAATCAGTCGGGCCCCTCTCCTTCCGAACGTATGCGCGGATGGCAAACCAATGCAGGTTCTAGATCACAGGATCTATTTGGCGGTGCTAAAAAAAGTACATCAGAAAAACCTGGGTATTTGCCACCTCAAATGCCAATATCAAAACCTGTTGTTCATCAGCCATCCCCCGATTTTAAGCCCAGCGATACTGCTGAATTAAAAGCAGGTCAGAAAGTGGAACATCAAAAATTTGGTTTTGGGGAAGTAGTGAAAATGGAAGGGGCATCACACAATCCCATTGCAACCATAAGATTTGAGTTGAATGGCGAGAAAAAAATCATGTTGAATTACGCGAAGTTGAGGATTGTGGAATAATGGGATGATCCAATTAACTTTATGCATGCAGTCACACATCTAATTTATATTTTATGAAGAAGTTGTTCTTTTTGCTTTTTATAATTTTTTTGTCATCTGCCACGTTTAGTCAAGTTGTTTTATCTGAACGAGAACAATCGAGAGTTGTAGATGAAATAATTGAAGACCGATTCAATAATCTCTTACCGGTTTTGATGGAGCGGACTGGGATAGATATGTGGGTTGTAATCTCACGCGAGTACAACGAGGATCCTGTTTTAAAAACCATGCTTCCATCCACATGGTTGTCGGCAAGAAGAACCACCATGTTGGTTTTTTTTAATAATCTTAAAACGAAACAAGTCGAAAAACTTGCCATTGCACGATACAATGTGGGTGAGTCAATTCAGGCTGCATGGGATATGCAGAAGTTTCCGGATCAGTGGGATGCATTGGTGGATTTGATTCAATCCAGAAATCCTCAGAAAATTGCCATCAATATTTCTACTGATTTCGGGCATGCAGACGGATTGGATCATACACATCATACGATGTTGATGAGCAAGCTTTCTTCATCATTGAAATCAAAAGTTATTTCTGCGGAGCCCCTTGCTGTAGCATGGTTGGAAACCAGAACCGAAAGAGAGATGCAAGTATATCCCAAGCTTGTAAAAATTTCTCACGATATAATTGCGCAAGGTTTTTCCGCTAACGTTATTACACCGGGGGTTACTACCACTGATGATTTGGTGTGGTGGTTTAGGCAGCGCTTGACTAATTTGGGATTGCAAACTTGGTTTCATCCATCGGTTGCAGTTCAGCGAAGCGACTCTACCAGCTTCGAACACTTGCGCAGTTTTTCCAATCGACCCAAAGATGATGTGATTCGTCCGGGTGATTTGATTCATGTAGATTTTGGGATTACGTATATGCGACTTAATACGGATGTGCAGCAGCATGCGTATATATTAAAACCCGGTGAAACGGATGCGCCTGCATCCATCAAAAAAGCGTTTGTTAATAGCAATCGCTTGCAGGATATATTGACTGGTCAGTTTAAAAATGGGCGAAGCGGAAATGAAATATTGTTATCTGCTATTGCCCAAGCAAAATCAGAAGGAATAAAGCCGAGCATCTATACCCATCCCTTGGGTATGCATGGTCATGCTGCTGGTCCAACCATCGGCATGTGGGATGCCCAACAAGGTGTTCCGGGGAGTGGAGATTATAAGCTTTTCCCCAATACAGCCTATTCAATAGAACTCAATTCATCTACATTCATCCCTGAGTGGGGTAAGGAAATTCGGATTATGTTGGAAGAAGACGGGTTTTGGGATGGTCAGACCTTTAAATATATAGGGGGAAGGCAAGAAAAATTGATTTTAGTTAAATATTTCTAAAGTACCATAAAAAAACTGGTACTATGTATTGCATAGTATTATAATTCCTCTTACATTTGTCTTGTTATTGGATTTATTTATCCTAAAACAGGCAAATGAATATAGAAAATACACAGAGTCAGATGAGGAAGGGGGTGCTTGAATTCTGCATCCTATCTATCATTCAGCGGGGTGAGGCCTACCCGAGTGATATCATCGAGGAAATGAAAAAGGCCAATCTTCAGATTCTTGAAGGAACACTCTATCCTCTATTAACGCGACTTAAAAATGCAGATCTGCTCAACTACCGTTGGGTGGAAAGTTCAGGTGGCCCTCCCCGAAAATATTTTTCATTGACAGAAAAAGGAGCTGCTTTCTACCGGGATTTAGAAAATACTTGGAGAGATATGGCGGATGGAGTGGAGAGGGTAGTGAGAAACAGCCAGGGACAAGGGAATGGGGAGGAGAGAATAGGGAATAGGGAGGAGGGAATAGAGAACAGGGAATAGTGAACAGCCTAACTCAAAACCCACAACCCAAAACTCAAAACACTTTATAAAGCATATACAATGAACAAAGTCATCAACATCAACTTCCAAGGTCGTGTGATTCCTATAGAGGAACCTGCATACGATGAGTTGAAAAAATACATTGAAAGTCTGCGTGTCTATTTTGCAAACGAAGAAGGAAAAGAAGAGATCGTCAATGACATAGAAAATAGAATTGCAGAACTCTTCAATGAAAAACTAAAAAACGGATTTACATTCATCAGCACTGCGCATGTTGAAGCAATAATTGCGAGCATGGGTAGACCCGAACAATTTGATGAATTGAAATTCGAAACAGGGGAAGAAAAATCGTTTCGTGAAACTTCATATATCAATGAACCCAGAGGCTCTTTGTATAGAGATTCCAACGATAAGATTTTAGGAGGTGTTTGTGGTGGATTGGCTTCGTATTTGAAATTGGATACTACTCTCGTTCGTGTATTGTTTGCCATGCTTGCACTTGGTTCGTTTGGAACAGGTGCATTGCTATACATTATACTTTGGGCTATTCTTCCTAAGCGCAATCTGGCGCCTATTACGATTACTCGAAAACTGTATCGTGATGCAGAGCAAAAAGTAATTGGAGGTGTTTGCAGTGGAATTGCACAGTATTTCAATATTGCTGTTTGGATACCTCGACTCATTTTTGTTTTGCCTCTCTTCGTATCCTTATTCAAAATACCATTCACACTTTTGTTTTTCCCTTTTGCTGCTTCCTTTTCTGGCACCATGTTCATTATCTATATCATACTTTGGGTAGTGGTACCGAAAGCAGTGACTGCTTCTGAAAAGCTGGAGATGAAAGGTCAGAAAGTCGACTTGAATTCAATTAAGAATAAAGTACAAGATGAATTGCAAGGAGTAAAAACTACATTTTCAGGTAAAGCAGATCAATGGAAAAACTCAGCATCATCAAAGATGAGTGAGTTTGGAGAGGAAGTTGGTCAAGCTGCCAAAACCTTTTCTGGTGAAGCAGGACCCGCTGCGAAAAAAGCAGGAAATGCCTTTTTGCGATTTGTTGCAACTGTATTTAAAGTTTTCTTTCTTTTTATTTTTGGTATTATCGCCATTGCGCTTGTGGCTGCCAGCTTTGGAATAGGAGCTGCAGTAAGTTTGCTTCTGCCCCTTAAGCAATTTATCGCCAATGGAGAGATGGTTCAGTGGTATGCACTGGGTACTCTACTGTTTTTTATATTGGTTCCGATTGTAGCTATCATTCAATGGTTGATTCGCTCAATCATAGGACATAAAACTCGTTCCAATTCTATCGCAATAACCTTAAGTTCTCTTTGGATTTTAGGATGGGTTTCGATGATACTTTTGGTATCCTCTGTTTCAAAACAATTTAGACGGGTAGGTTCTGTTCAATCTGAAGTAGGTTTGGTACAACCCTCTGTTCCCAAGATGCTTATTAATTTTTCAAAAGCCACAGGCAATTATTATCCACTAGACCCATGGGAAAACGGTTTTGATTATGAACAAGATACAGATGGGATCTTATTATCTAAAAACGAAGACAGTTTATTGTTATCCAATATCCGATTAAGGCTTTTGAAAAGCAACGATGCTCAATTTCACGTAAGTATGATCAGGCGTTCTAGGGCAGAGTCAGCACAACAAGCAGAAAGCTATGCTGAAAAGATTAAGTATGCAGTAGTGCAGCAAGATTCTATTTTGATATTGCCCAATGCGTTTCCAATTACCAAACAAGATAAATTTCATAATCAACAAATAATTATTGAGGTTCAGGTACCTGTTGGTAAAGAAATATATGTTGACGGTAAAAACGAAACATTAAGTTGGTATACAATCAGAGGGGGTGCCAAAGGGCTTAACATCAGTATCGATGATGATGAAACCAATTGGAGGTCTGGGGTTTGGTATATCATGACCGAAACTGGCATTGAAAAGAAGTACAAAGATCAATTGGATATCCAAAGCGATAAACTCGATCGAGAAATGGAGCAAATGGAAAAAGATCTGAGAGAAGAAATTGAAACCGAGAACAAACGTGTTGAAAAGATGAATTCAAAATTATCTCTAAACAAGTTTCATCCATCATCCGATGAATATGCTGTTGGTATTGAAGATCCTGCAGAGACTCAATCTGCTTCAAAAGTTTCACATCTGATTTTGTTTGGGGCTCAGAAACTTTTGAAGCTGAGAAACTAGACAAGCTTTGTGTTATGGGTCAGGCTCAGTACATTTACGCAAATCATGCGTATGAAATATATACTGATCCTGACTTTGCTTTTAGGCATGTCTTTTCATCTTCAAGCTCAGCAACAAAAAGTTCCTCTTACACCCAGGAGCATTTATTCCATTCAACAGCCTCAAGCTCCTAAGCTCTCGCCGGATGGAAAATGGGTTTTGTATACGGTATCCAAGCCTGATTCTACAAAAGATGCATCCACTTCTAAGCTTTACATGACCAGTAAGGATGGTAGTGAAACGGTTGCTCTTACTGAACAGACCAAGAGTGCTGGTTCTCCACAATGGAGTCCGGATAACAAATACATTTCCTTTCTTACACGATCTGTATCGGATGAAAAAGATCAAGGTGGCAGACAGGTTTTTTTGATGGATCGAAGAGGTGGTGAACCTTTTCAATTGACGCAGGTAAAGGGGGAAATTCAATCGTACAATTGGAGTTCGGATGGTGCCCGAATGGCGTTAGTAATCAAAGAGCCCAATACGGCTGATACTGCAAAAACAAAAATCCGAACGCCATATGACATCACGCGATATCAATTTAAACAAGATTACGAAGGGTATCTAGATGAACGTAAATCTCATGTGTATGTTTTTGATCTTGCATCCAAGAAATTGGATACTATAACCAAGGGTTCTTATAACGAGACCGATGCCAGTTTTAGTCCAGATGGGAAATCCCTCGTTTATGTTTCCAATACTACAGCTGATCCAGACCGGAATTCCAATACCGATATTTTTGTTGTAGATCTCTCAACCAAGAAATCAACTGCAATCACGCGTTTCAAGGGATCCAATGAGAGTCCAAGGTATAGTCCCGATGGGAAACACATTGCTTTCTTACAGAGTATTTCAGAAGATGCATTTAATATGTATGATATTTCGCAGCTTGTGGTTGCTGAAGTTTCTACTGGCCAAATTAAAAATTTGACACAAAAAATAGATCGTTCATTTTCAGGAGTGCATTGGTCGCCCGATAGCAAATTCATCTACAGCTTGTACGAAGATGATCGCAAGCAAAACATTGTTTCTGTTGATGTTGCAACAGGAGAAATGAAAAAGGTGACCGATGCGGAAGGAGTCTACGCTAGCATGCATGCAGGTGTTTCAGGAGAAATCGTTTGTTTATTCAGTCACTCGTATTCGCCCAATGAAATTTTTCTTTTGTCAAATGGTATGCAGAAAAAAATTACGCATTTGCAAGATGAATTTTTATCCAAAACAAAACTGGCTTATGTAAAGGGGTTTCAATCTGTTTCATCTGATGGAGCACTCGTTTCAAATATTTTATATCTCCCCGACTCTACTTCAAAAAAATTACCTCTTGTATTATTCATACATGGCGGTCCGGTTGCACAGGATGAATTCAATTTTGATGTGTCGCGTCAAATACTAGCCAATGCCGGTTTTGCTGTGGCAGCTGTTAATTATCGTGGGAGTAGCGGAAGGGGTTATGGGTATTCAAAAGCTATTTATTCGGATTGGGGGAACAAAGAAGTGAAAGACATAATAGGAGCAGCTAATTATTTGATCAAGCAAGGAATTGCGGATTCTACCAAAATGGGGATTGGGGGCTGGAGTTATGGTGGAATTTTGACCAATTATACCATTGCAACAGATACGCGGTTTAAGGCTGCAGTAAGTGGAGCAGGAAGTTCATTTCAATTTACCATGTATGGCACGGATCAGTACGTTAAGCAATACGACGATGAGTTAGGTCCGCCTTGGAGAAATTTTCAGAAATGGGTCAATCTTTCTTATCCTTATTTAAATGTGCAAAAGATAAAAACGCCCACCTTGTTTATGGCCAGTGAGAAAGATTTTAATGTTCCTGTTGCAGGAGCGGAGCAAATGTATCAAGCCTTTAAATATGAGGGCATACCTACGGAATTGACCATCTACCCAGGACAAAATCATGGGTTATCAGTACCTAGTTATTCTATCCATCGGTATTATCGGTACATCAATTGGTTTTCAAAATACTTGAAATGAACTTAACAATTGTTTAACTTTACTGTTTTATGATCTGAACTAAAACCAACTAAAAATTAAAAAATTATGCTTATGATCAGAAAATCAATCGTTTCTGCTCTTTTCTGCTGTGTACTGGCTGTTTCAGCTCTTGCACAGGGGAAAGCAGTTACCGGTAAGGTGTCCGATGAAAATGGAGCACCAATTTCCGGAGTAACTGTATTGATCAAAGGTGAAAAAACCGGGGTTAATACAGATGGTACAGGCAGTTTTACTATCCCCAATGCATCAGGTAAAACACTGGTATTCAGTGCAGTAGGTTTCGAATCTCGTGAGGTTTTGGCTAATTTAGCTAACCTTCAGATTTCGTTGAAAACCGATACCAAGTCGCTTTCCGAGGTTGTTGTAACCGGCTTTGGCGGTTCCCAGATCAAAAGGGAGCTTACCGGAAATATTGCCCGTGTGCGTGGTAAGGATATTGAGTATATGCCAACTCCTTCCGTAGACCAAGCTTTACAAGGTAAGGCTGCTGGTGTATTTGTAAATGCTCAGTCCGGTAAATTAGGACAAGCCGTTACAGTAAGGGTTAGAGGTAATTCATCTATAAGTGCCAATAGCCAACCTTTGTATGTATTGGATGGAGTTCCCATTACAACCAATGATCAAAGTAGCTATGGTGGTGATATGAATCCGCTTACGGATTTGAACCCCAACGATATTGAATCCATTGAAGTATTGAAAGATGCTTCTGCAGGTGCGATATATGGATCACGTGCTGCAAACGGTGTGGTCTTGATTACAACAAAAAGAGGTAAGGCTGGTAAGACCAGTGTTACATTCAACGTTCAAACAGGGTATGCTGAAGCAACCAAGAGAATCAGAATGCTGAATTCTCAAGAGTATGCTGAGTTGATTTTGGAAGGTGCTGCATACCGCGATAAATTGGCTGGTACACCAACAACAGATCCCGATAGCTGGACAGCTTACGTGAAGAATGATGTAATGGATTATTATAGTTATGGGCAGTGGTCTAAGGATCCGACCAAGTCATACGATTGGCAAGATGCAGTTTTTCAAAGAGCGCCTTATCGTCAGGCAGACTTGCAAATCAGAGGAGGAACAGATAAAACCAAGTTCTTTACTTCATTCCAGCATTTGGATCAAACGGGAACCATCATTGGAAATAATTTACAGCGTTCAACTGGACGTTTGAATTTGGATCAAAAAGCAAACGATTGGTTAGATCTTGGAGTATCATTGAGTTTGTCGAGAACTTTCAATAGAAGACTTCCGGATGACAACGCATTCTCTAATCCTTTGCAGGCGATTGCATTGATGCCAATGACTCCATTTACTGATCCTGGAACTGGATTGCCAGCAGGTACACCTCCTGGTGATGCCAACATTCCATTGTACTACAATCCGGTTTTGACTGTTAATTATGGGAAGTATACGCAGGATGTTTACCGTACGTTTGGAAATACATACTTGAAAGCAAAACTTCTACCCGGGTTGAGTTTTCAAACGGAATTTGGCATGGATTATTTAAGTCAGAACGAAGAAGGTTATTTCCGTTCTGAAACCGTAAGAAACCAAACAACTGCAGTTAGAGGTTCAGGTTCAAATACGGGTACGTTCATTACCAATTACAATACCAACAGCTATTTCACCTACAATAAAACAACAGATAAGCACAATTTGAACGCTACCTTGGGTATGCAATATCAGCAGTCGCAAGCAAAATACAACTCAACTTCTGGTCAGGACTTCCCATCTAATTCTTACCAGAAGATTGCCAGCGCTGCAACAAAGTCTGGTGGTAGTTCATCTCAAACCGACTTCCGTTTCTTGTCTTATTTCTTGAGGGCCAATTATATTTTGATGGACAAGTACATCATTGCTGCAAGTGGTCGTATTGATGCTTCTTCTAGATTTGGTAAAGAAGCGAGACAAGGATTTTTCCCTGCAGTTTCTGCTGGTTGGATTCTTACCAATGAAAAATTTCTTGATAATAGCAAGTACCTCAGCTTCCTGAAATTGAGAGCAAGCTATGGTATTGTTGGTAATGCTGAAATTGGGAACTTCCCACAATTGGGTTTATTCTCGGGTGATGCTGGATATGCAGGCAATGCCGGTCAGCGTCCGTCTCAGTTACCAAACGACAGCTTGCGTTGGGAAACAACTGCACAAGCAGATATTGGATTTGATTTTGGATTGTTCAACAATCGCATCACAGGTGAAATTGATTATTACCAAAAGCAAACAACTGGATTGTTGCTCAACGTAAATATTCCTACTACAACCGGGTTCGGAAGTATTATTAAAAACGTAGGTAAGTTGGAGAACAGCGGGTTTGAATTTGTATTGAATACGCAAAACTTGGTGAGAGCATTCAAATGGTCAACCAATTTCAACATTGCTTTCAACAAGGGCAAGGTTACCGATATTCAAGGACAGATTATTGAAGGGGGTGTGAGCAGCATGAATCGTGTGGAAGAAGGGTATAACGTTGGCGTGTTTTTCACTCCTGAATTTGCAGGTGTTGATCCCAACAACGGTAATGCATTGTTCTATTTGAATACCAAGAAAGCAGATGGAACTCGCGACAGAACTACAACAAACATTTACAGCCAGGCTCAACGAGTTGTGGTAGGTGATCCGAATCCGGATATGATTTTTGGTATCACAAACAACTTCTCGTACAAAGGGTTTGACATGTCTGTATTCTTTAACGGCATACAGGGCAATCAAAACAATATCTATGGCATGGGTCGTTATTCTTCTGCCAGTATGTTGTACGAAGACAACAACACAGCTGATCAGTTGAGACGTTGGAGACAACCGGGTGATGTTACTGATATTCCTCAGGTAAGGTTGTTTCGCGTAAACGGGTCACAAGCAAGCAGTCGCTATATTGTTGATGGCGCTTATGTAAGGTTGAGGACTCTTTCCTTTGGTTACACATTAGATAGTAAAACATTGGCTAGGTACAAGATGGATAAAATCAGGGTTTATGTTTCTGGTCAAAACCTGTTGACCTTTACCAAGTATCCATATTGGGATCCAGAAGTGAATGCCGACAGCTTTGATTCAAACATTGCCAAGGGTAATGATTTTTATACACCTCCACAACCCAGAACATTTTTGGTTGGTATCAATGTGAGTCTATAACCCCTAAATCTTTAGAACATGAAAAAATCAATATATACAAACATAAGCAAACGCGCATCGGCGATCCTTCTGTTGGGCATACTTGCAACAGGATGTGAAAAGCGATTAGACATTACTCCTTTCCAAAGTATTGCGGCGGATAAAGCATTGCTTTCTGAAGGTGATGTAAACGTTACGTTGGTTGGTGCTTACGACGGAGTTCAAAGTGCATCCACGTATGGCGGAGATATTATGGTGTTGAATGAGTTGATTGGTAATACCACCAACATCAATTTTACCGGAACATTTGCTGGTTTATCTGATGCATATCAAACACAAATGGTATCCAACAATTCATTTGCAACGGGTACTTGGGCAAGTGCTTACAATACGATCAATCGTTGCAATAATGTTTTGAGTGCAGTTGATAAGATCACTTCATCGCCGGCACGTAAAAATTCTGTTGAAGGACAGGCATTGTTTTTAAGGGCATCGATGTATTTTGAATTGGTGAGGTTATATGCCAAGACCATTGGCGACGGCGATGCTGCTAGCAATCCCGGAGTACCTTTGATCCTTAAGCCAACATCGGGAGTTACTTCTGCTGACTATCCTCCCAGAAGTTCTGTGAAAGCTGTTTATGATCAAGTCATTGCTGATTTGATTAAAGCAGAGTCTTTGCTTCCCTCAACCAATACCATCTATGCAACGAAGTGGGCTGCTGCAGCTCAACTTTCACGTGTGTATTTGCAATTGAAAAATTATACCGAGGCAGGAAATGCTGCTAACCGCGTAATCACTGGAAGTGGAAAAACACTGAATAGCGATTTTGCGAAACTTTGGTTTACGTTTATCAATAATGGCGGGGCTTCACCTTCTGAATATTTATTTTCTATGGTTGTTACGGCACAAGACGGAACCAACTCAATGAGTACTTATTTTGGGAGAGCCATTGGATCTATACCTGGTACAAACGGAAGAAGCGATTGTAAAATCAAGGCAGCTCACCTGGCGCAGTATGAAACCGGTGACGTAAGGAAAAACTTCTTTGTATTGAGTGGTGGTAATTATTACACTCAGAAGCATCTTGATCGTTATGGAAATGTTCCGATCATGCGTTTGGCTGAAATGTATTTGACCAGAGCAGAAGCCAACTTTAGAAATGCAACTTCTGTTGGAGCCACACCTCTTGCCGATGTAAATTTGATTCGTCAGCGTGCAGGACTTGCTCCATTAGCTACTGTAACACTTGATAATATTACGAAAGAGCGTTCACTTGAACTCGCCTTTGAAGGGTTGTATTTGCATGATTCAAAACGTTTACAACAATCGGTTGGTTCATTGGCTTGGAATTCTCCAAAGTTAATTTTCCCTATCCCTCAACGTGAGATGGACGTAAATAAAAACCTGGTTCAAAATACCGGTTATTAATATCATTTTCATATTCATTTTATGCAAGCCTGCCTATCAGCAGGCTTGCTTGTTTTAATTATCTTTGTACGATGAAATCAACTCCATTTGAACATATGCATCTAGCCTTGGGTGCAAAAATGGCGGAATTCGCCGGATACAACATGCCCATTTCGTATACAGGCATAAACGAAGAGCATCATGCAGTAAGAAATAACGCAGGAGTTTTTGATGTGAGTCACATGGGGGAGTTTATTTTAAAGGGTGAGCATGCATTGGCGCTCATCCAACGGATCAGTTCAAATGATGCATCCAAATTGAATAATGGTCAGGCGCAATACAGTTGCATCTTGAATCAGAATGGAGGAATTGTAGATGACATGTTGGTATACTGTGTAGAACAACACAAAGTCTATATGCTCGTTGTGAATGCTTCCAACATAAAAAAGGATTGGGATTGGATTATGCAATTCAACGACGGCAGTGTAGAGATGCACAATATTTCTGATAAAACATGTTTACTCGCTGTACAGGGTCCTAATGCCAGTAAAATACTTCAGCCACTCACCGAAATGGATATTCTTAATTTAAAATACTACACGTTTGTAAAAGGAAAATTTGCAGGCGTTGAGAATGTATTGGTAAGTGCAACAGGGTATACAGGTGCTGGTGGTGTTGAGATCTATTTTGAAAACAACGACGATGATGCTCAGAAAATTTGGGATGCTATATTTGCTGCAGGTGCTGAATCAGGGATCAAGCCGATTGGTTTGGGAGCAAGAGATACGTTGCGGATGGAAAAAGGGTATTGCCTGTATGGGAATGACATAGATGATTATACCACCCCACTGGAAGCTGGTTTGGGATGGATTACAAAATTCACCAAGGAGTTTACGTCATCGGAATACTTGAAAAAGCAAAAAGAGATTGGAGTTGAAAAAAAACTAGTTGGATTTGAAATGATTGAACGTGGTATCCCGAGGCATGATTATTTAATTCGCGATGCGGAAGGAAACATGATTGGGAAAGTAACTTCAGGTACACAATCACCAACACTAAACAAAGGAATTGGTATGGGATATGTTTTAGCTGATCATGCTGAAGTAGGTTCTGAAATTTTCATTGACATTCGCGACAAACAGATTAAGGCTGTAGTTGTCCAATTTCCCTTTGTCAAATAATTCGATATGTCTGCGCCCCGTCAATTACACACGCTCCTCTCTCCTGCTTTGTTGAATTTGTATGATGTGAGCAACAGTATAGTTGTTATCATCGATGTTTTGCGAGCAACTTCAACCATTGCTACCGCTTTATACAATGGAGCAACATCTGTAATACCTGTGGCAACAGTTCCACAATGCATAGAGTTGGGAGAGTCGCTTGGCGGTATTACAGCGGGTGAACGCGACGGTAAAGTAGCGGAGGGGTTGACGTATGGGAATTCTCCGTTTGAATATCCACGCTCTTTTATTGAAAATAAAATCTTGGTCCTGACAACTACAAATGGAACCAAGCTCCTTCACATGGCATTGGATAAAGGGGCACCTGAAATCATCACGGGAGCATTCCCTAACCTATCTGCTGTTTGTGATTATTTATTGAATACAGATAAAGACATCCTACTGGGTTGTTCTGCCTGGAAGGATAGAATCAATATTGAAGACAGTCTTTTTGCTGGTGCTGTCATCAATCGAATACGTGATCATTTTACTATTCATTGCGATGCCTCTAAACTTGCAGAAAACCTGTATTTAGATGCTGGGGATGACCGGTTTGGGTTCATGGAAAGAAGAAGTGCAACTCACTATCATCGTTTGATGACATATGGATTGGAAAAAGATATTCGTTATTGCTTAACAGCGGATGTTGCCAATGTATTGCCTGTATTTAGGGGCGATCGGCTGATCGTGGAATAATTTCCTTTAAATTGTAAAAAAATTTTCATGAGCAACTCTACGTTGAGAAGCCAGGGATGGTTTGGCCGCACAGGTAAAGATGGATTCATTTATCGCGCATGGATGAAAAATCAAGGGATACCCGATGAAGAATTTCGCGGTAAACCTGTAATTGGTATTTGCAATACCTGGAGTGAGCTCACCCCCTGCAATGCTCATTTTAGAGAACTTGCTGAATCTGTGAAAATAGGCATTATTGCTGCAGGCGGATTTCCAGTAGAATTTCCTGTTATGTCATTGGGCGAAACATTGATTAAGCCAACGGCTATGTTGTATAGGAACTTGGCGAGTATGGATGTGGAAGAATCTATTCGTGCTAATCCAATGGACGGAGTTGTATTGTTATGCGGTTGCGATAAGACTACACCTTCATTGGTGATGGGAGCATGCAGTGTGAATATACCTACCATCGTAGTTTCTGGAGGGCCCATGCTTACCGGCAGATACGAAGGGAGGAGTATTGGCACCTCTGATATTTGGAGATTTAGCGATGCGGTTCGCAGCGGTGAGATGTCTCAGGAAGAATTGACTGTTGCTGAAGCCTGCATGTGTAGAAGCAGAGGACATTGTGCTGTTATGGGAACAGCTTCTACCATGGCCTGTATGGTAGAATCGCTTGGACTTTCCCTTCCCTCTAATGCAGCTATTCCTGCAGCAGATAGCAGAAGAAAAGTACTGGCTCAGTATTCCGGTCAGCGTATTGTTGAAATGGTAAAAGAAGATTTAAAGCTTTCTGATATTTTAACACGTGAAGCATTTGAAAACGCTATTCGTGTTAATGCTGCAATCGGTGGATCAACCAATTTTGTAATTCATCTTTTGGCTATTGCTGGTAGAATAGGAGTGGAACTTGATTTAGAGGACTTCCATCAGAATTCTGCTGGGATCCCGCTCCTTGCCAATCTTCAGCCTTCGGGCAAATACTTTATGGAAGACTTTTATTATGCCGGCGGACTTCCAGTTATCATGAAGGCTATGCATGAAAAGCTTCATCAAAATTGTATTACTGTAAACGGGAAAACAGTGCAGGAGAATTATTCAAACGCAAAATCATTTGCTGATGATGTTATTGCTGATTTGGATAAGCCGTTTAAAACGGAAACAGGACTTGCCATTCTTCGAGGTAATTTATGTGCAAATGGGGCAGTTGTTAAGCCCAGTGCAGCAAGCCCCCATCTCATGCGCCACACCGGTAAGGCTGTTGTTTTTGAAAATATAGAAGAGTACCATGCGCGAATTGATGATCCAAACCTTGACGTAGATGAAACATCCGTATTGGTGCTTAAAAATGTGGGTCCGGTTGGGTATCCAGGAATGCCAGAAGTAGGTAATATGGGAATTCCCAAGCGATTACTAGAAAAGGGAATTACTGATATGGTGCGTATTTCAGATGGAAGAATGAGTGGAACCGGATTTGGTACAGTTGTATTGCATGTTTCGCCTGAAGCAGCTAAAGGGGGCACACTGGCTCTTGTACAAAATGGCGATCTGATTGCTTTGGATGTTTACAACCGAACCTTGGAATTATTGGTTGATGAGGAAGAATTGAAAAAACGCAGCTCCGTTTGGAAACCAACGCATCATGTAAGCGACCGGGGTTATGTTCACGTGTATCAGAATCACGTGGAGCAAGCACATTTGGGCGCAGACATGGATTTCTTAAAGGGGTGTTCTGGAAGTAGGGTTACCCGTGATTCTCATTGAGTAAAAAAATTTGCAAAGGTACAATTAAAAATTTGCAATAGTCTTAAGCTAACTCGTATATATAATTCTTTTCATTTTCTTTTCAAGGAGGGTTGATATTCGCTAACTTGCGAAATCACCTTTATCACATGTCACTATCCCATCTACTCAAATTTATCTACAACAATGGAACCGACGAAGTTATTCGAAGAGGAAAAAAAATTCATGCTATAGGGTATGTAGAATTCATTGAATACGATGAGTTAGGAGATTCAATCAGTTTCAGAGTTAAGGATGATAATTATTCTACCTTTTATAAAGTCTTTATACAAAAGTTCAAAGACGCTCGTGCATTATCCCTGCGCTGTACATGCCCGTATAATCTTGGAGATATTTGTCGGCATGAAGCAGCTGCACTTCTCCAACTGCAAGACCTGTTGGATAAAAACATGATTGGCGGGGATGCGATTCGGTATGATCAGCGACACACGGTTCTTAAAATGAAGCATATTGATCTGCGAACGATCAGAATGCTTGCATCACCCGGTATAGCTGAGAAGGCAGAACAAATCTTACGAAGTACAAAAGCGGTAATTACAAAAGCGAAGGATGAACGTATTGAAGCGCAATTGGAAGTGAATGGTGAAGTATTTTCGTTGGTGATACAGCGAAACGAAGAACGACATTTTGATACATCCTGTAAATGCCAGGAAGAAGAACACCCCCTGTGTTTGCACAAAACCATGTTGTTTTTGCAATTGCTGAATGCATACGGCGCCCATTATTTTGATAGCATTCGGAATTGGGATAAAGAGAAAAATAAGCTACTCGGTATATACGGGTACAGTATGTCCGAAGCAGACTGGGAACAGAAATTTGAATTTACCTATAAAGAAGGGAAACCCTTTTTAAGGGTATTGGACCCAACCGTAAAACGCGTATCCGGTCCAATAGGAAGCAAGCCAGCTATTCAGCCGCTGGTAGAAGCACAGCCAATCGAGACAATAGAAAAACCCACCGATGTATCACAGCGTTTGGGATTGGTATTTGTAGAATCTCCATCCAAATATCCTGGCTTTAATGTTGAGCTTGTAAGCGGAGAATTTGACGAAGAGAAATTTGAATTTTTAGGAAAAGTAGAGCAATTGGATCTTACCAAGTACCTCAACACAGGCGTATACAATGAATCTGATATTTCCTTAATCAATTCAGTTAGAAAACTGCAGTTTTCAGAAATTGATAAATACGTAAGTCGGAATTCACCATTTTCAGGGATTTGGGAAAATATTATTTATTCCGAAGATGAAGGACTCCCTGCTGAAACAACTCAATTGATTGACGAGTATCTGCATCCCAAACTAGTTAAAATTTTTACTGAACACCAAGGGGAAACAAAGTTTTTTCGTTTGGCACGAGGAAAAAACTTCACCACCTCAAATCTTAAGGCAATCGAAGTTTCTAACAGCCGCATGAGTCCGGGTCTTCGAATCAAGCAGCTAAAAAAAAGTATAGAAGTTATACCTGTTCTCTATGTAGATGAATGGGACGTAGAATTGTCGGCAAACGAATGGGCATCAAATCTTCTAGTATTGCTAAACGATACTTTGTATTCATGGAGTGCAAAAGAGGACTTGGAATCCATAGCCGAGTTTGCAAAAGGGAAAGAAACGGGCATAGCCCAATCCAACTGGCCTGAATTTCTTGATAAAACCATCATGCCTTTTTCCAGGCAATACCGGGTTGAATTTGATAAAAGCTTGATCACGGATCCATACGATGGAGAGCCTGAGGTTCAATTGCAATTGCAGGAAAAAAATGATTATCTGATATTTTCTCCTCAGTTTTTGTATCAAGGCTATGCTGTAAAGTATAGCGACAAAGAATTAATTCTCATACCAGAAGCTGGTAAAATCAGAACAATCAAACGCAATCTAAATCAAGAAAGGGATGTTCTTACTAAATTGAATGGACTTCATTCAAATTTTGTTCAAGTAGAAAATAGTTTCAACTTGGTTCTTAAGGGAACCGAAGTGTTGAGAAACAATTGGTTCTTTCTTTTTGTAGACGCCATGCGGGAAATGAATATTCCTGTGATTGGTTTTGAAGTATTGAAGAATTATAAATTCAATACGGCTAAACCCAAAACCCGTATTCAAATCAGCAACGGAATCGATTGGTTTGATGCTAAAGTAGAAATAGTTTTTGGTGATCAACGGGTGTCTATAGAAGATATCAAAAAAGCACTTACTCAAAAGCAGCAATTCGTTCAATTGGGCGATGGTACCTTGGGCATACTACCTGATGAGTGGTTAAAAAAATACTCTTTGTTGTTTAAAGTGGGTGAAGGCAAACAGAATCAGTTGCGACTCTCCAAATACCACTTGAGCATCATTGATGAACTGCACAATGAAATTGATGAGACTGAAGTGATGATTAAGTTAGAAGAGAAGTACGATCGACTGAGATCGTTTAATCGCATCAATGAAGTTGATCCACCTAAAGATCTAGCACATATTTTGAGGCCTTATCAGGTTGCAGGGTACCATTGGTTGAATTATCTGAATGAAGTGGGATGGGGAGGTATTCTCGCCGATGACATGGGTTTGGGTAAAACGGTTCAGGCCCTTTCGTTTATGCAATTGTTTAAAGATCAGAATCAGAACATGACATCATTGGTTGTTTGTCCCACTACCTTGATGTTCAACTGGGAAAATGAAATTAAAAAATTTACGCCCAAGCTTTCGTATATGATTCATCATGGGGGAGATCGAAAGAAAAATAAAAAGATATTCCAAGATCACGATGTGATTATCACCACCTACGGCACATTGCGCAGTGACATAAAATTTATGCTGGAAGCTCAGTTTGATTATATCGTATTGGATGAGTCTCAGGCCATAAAAAATCCACAAAGTAAAGTCACCAAAGCTGCATCCCTGTTGCATGCAAAGAACAGGCTCTGCATGAGTGGTACACCTTTGCAAAACAATACGTTTGATATTTACGCCCAAATGAATTTTCTGAATCCAGGGATGTTGGGGAGTGTAGAGTATTTCCGAAATGAATTTGCAACTCCCATCGATAAATTTGGAGAGAAAGAGCATAAAGAGCATTTGAAGAAATTGCTTTATCCGTTTATCCTCAGAAGAACAAAAGAACAAGTTGCTAAAGACTTACCTGAAAAAACCGAGACTATTTTGTTCTGTGAAATGGAGGAAGAGCAACGTAACATTTACGATGCATACCGAAACGATTACCGCGATAAAATATTGGGAGTAATCAAAGAACAAGGAATTGATAAATCTCAATTGACCATTTTGCAGGGGTTGATGAAATTGAGGCAGATTTGTGATTCGCCTGCTATTATAAAAGAACAAGAGCCTTTGCCAAATGCATCTGTGAAATTGGAAGAGTTAGCCCGGGAGATAACAGAAAATATTGGCAACCACAAGGCGTTGGTGTTTTCCCAGTTTTTGGGAATGCTGGCTTTGATCAAAGAAAAGCTTGTTGAGTTGGGGGTTAAATTTGAATATTTTGATGGCAGCACTACAGCACTTGAAAGAGAACGTGCCATACAGTCATTTCAGGGGGATAATGAGGTAAGGGTATTTTTAATTTCACTCAAGGCTGGTGGAGTGGGCTTGAACTTAACGGCAGCGGATTATGTATACATCGTTGATCCTTGGTGGAATCCTGCAGTAGAACAGCAGGCCATAGATCGAACACACCGAATTGGGCAGACTAAAAATATTTTTGCCTATCGTATGATTTGCAAAGATACCATCGAAGACAAAATATTACAATTGCAAGAAAAGAAAAAAATGTTGGCCAAGGATTTGGTATCCGACGACGATGGGTTTGTAAAAACGCTTACCAAAGATGATGTAGAGTATTTATTCAGCTGATTTTTAATCAGAGTATTCCCATTACAGATTTAATACTCACAATTAAAGTGGCTAGTATTACTCCAATTCCAAAAAGTTGTAGCCATCTTGGGTGTATATAGTTACCTACAATTTCCTTTTTAAATGACGCACGAATGATCACGATGAGCGCAAGTGGAAGAACAAATCCATTGAGCGCTCCAACAGCAATAAGCATGTTAACCGGTTTGCCAATGACAACAATTACCAGCAATGAAATCAGAACAAAAACGGATAATAGTAATTTTTCTTTTTTATCTGATATGAATGTGTATGATTTTAAAAATGAAACAGACGTATACGCTGATCCAACAACAGATGTAATAGCGGCACTCCACATCACAATTCCAAAAAGTATATACCCAATATTTCCTGCTGCCAATTGAAAAACAGATGCAGGTGGGTTATTGCTATCCAACGTCAATCCTTTTTCAACAACACCTAAGGCGGCAAGAAAAAGAAGAACCCGCATGATCGATGCCAGTACAATAGCTGATACAGCTGATTTTTTTACCTCTTTCACGTGGGATGTACCTGTTAATCCTCCATCTATTAAGCGGTGTGCGCCTGCAAAACTGATATATCCTCCCACCGTACCTCCAACAAGTGTCATGATCGCCATCCAGTCAATGTTGTCAGGAACAACCGTTTTTTGAATAGCTTTTGCAATAGGGGGATTGGAAACAAATACAACATAGAGTGTAAGCGCAATCATCACCATACCCAACACCTTAGCAAATACATCCAACCAGGTTAATGATCTTTTTTGGAAGAAAATAAACAATGCGATGAATGCACTAATGCATGCTCCTGTTTCAATTGACCATCCTGTAATCACATTGAGTCCAAGCCCTGCGCCTCCTAAATTTCCGCTATTGAATGCCAAACCTCCAGTTACGATCAGAAATGTCAGAATGATTCCAGAGCCTCGAACTACTTTGTTGGATAATTCTTGCGCTCTCAATCCGGTGAGGCATAAAATAGACCAGATGTTGAGCTGAGCTCCAATGTCTAGGATAACCGATAGTAAAATGATGAATCCAAAACTGGCACCAAGTGATTGTGTGAAAACCGCTGTTTGTGTAAGAAAGCCCGGTCCAATTGCGGAGGTGGCCATTAAAAAAGCCGCTGCTAGCAGTGGACTGCCGGTATTGAATTTTTTTAGTGTAGATTTTATGATCACGATTGAATATGAATTTGAATAGATTCAATTGCTTTTCTAAGTGATTGTGCACATTCAAATGCATGAGAACCATCGCCATGTATGCAGATGGTATCCGCTTTCACTGGAACAGCCTTCCCAGTTGTACTAACTACAGATTTATGCTGTAGTATATGTAAAACCTGGCGAACAGCATCTTTATCATTTTCAATTAATGCATTTGGGGAAGTTCGAGGTGTAAGCAATCCTTTTTCAGTATAGGTTCGGTCTGCAAAAACTTCGTTGTAAAACCGAAGCCCTTTTTTATAGGCAATTTCCTCACAGATACTGTTGGCTAGTCCATATACAATCAGCGAGGTATCAAAATCTTCAATTGCACTATAAATGGCAGCTGCAATTTTGGGATTCGTTGCAGCATCGTTGTAAAGTGCCCCGTGGGGTTTTACATGGTGAAGTCGAACTCCCATATCTGAGGCTATTTCATTGATGAGTGAAAGTTGTTGGATTACACACGTATATATTTCCTGTTCACTCATTTCTAAACTTACCCTTCCAAAGTGGATACGGTCGGGATACGAAGGATGAGCCCCAACCGCAACCCCAAATTTGCGTGCTAAAGCCACTGTTTTTTTGATGATGGATGGATTTCCTGCATGTTCACCACAAGCAATATTTACTGAACTAATCAAGGGCATGATTGATTCTTCATTGGCCATGCCCTCGCCCATATCGCAGTTTAAATCTACTGTGGGTTTCATCGCAACAAGTTAAAGATTTTGATCAGATGAATCACTTCAATTTTTTTCTTACATTCAAACCATGAATAAGAGAAGAAAATTTATCCATTCAACTGTTTTGGCTTCAACGGGGATCCTTCTAAGTAAATCATTTGCATTTAATATAGCAGATAGCAACCGTTTACAGGAAGATCTTACCATTGGGCACAATGGTTATCGATACAAAGTTGACAAAGCCTGGGCAAAAGTCAATGCTGCCTCTCATCCTGTAATCAATTGCCATGAAATGGTGCAAGACAGCAAAGGGAGATTGATTATGGTGGGGGATGATGTGCACAACAATATTCTTGTGTTTGATAAATCCGGTACATTATTGGATTCATGGGGGCACTCTTTTCCTGCAGGGCATGGGTTGACCATTAGCAAGGAAAACGACGAAGATTTTTTATTGATTGTAGACAATGGCTTTTATACAGACCTATCTGGCAAATCGAAGTCGCAACACGGCAACGTGGTAAAAACTGATGTAAAAGGAAGAATTATTTTTTCACTGACTCAGCCTCATGCTATTGGCGTGTATAAAGATGAGGACCGCTATTTTCCAACTGAAACTGCAGTTGCTCCCAATGGGGATATTTATGTTGCTGATGGGTATGGGTCTGATTATATTCTTCAATTTGACAGCAGGGGACGTTTCATTCGCAAATTTGGTGGGCATAATAACGAAAATCCCGAGCACAATTTAAAAAATGCACATGGCGTGGTTGTAGATACTCGAGATAAAAATAATCCAGTATTGATATGTACATCTCGTGAGGAATGTTGCTTTAAGGTGTATACATTGGATGGGAAATACCTAAGTCGAATTGATACACCTGGTATGTATGTTTGCCGACCAGTCATTCATGGTGATAAATTGTATGCAGGTGTATGTTGGTCTAAGGACAAAGAAGGGAAACGAAATGCAGATACCGGGTTCTTAACCATACTCGATGCAAAAAATAAAGTTATTTCTAGTCCCGGTGGAACCGCTCCTGTTTACCAAAACGGTATCTTGCAATCCACTTTCCAGGATGCAACTAAAGTATTCAATCATGGTCATGATGTATGTATTGATGAGGATGAGAGCATTTATGTTTGTCAATGGAATGCAAATAAAACCATGCCGGTAAAGCTGACAAGAGTTTAATAACAATCTTTAACTTTTCAATTCATAAATAAATGGATTCAAATAAAGTAGACATGTTTATGTTGACCAATTCAAAATTTTTTGAAAGTCATCAATTGTATTCGATTCGTGAGCGACTGGTTCAGATGGATGATTCCAAGTGGGGGATGTTGCAATCCATTCAGTTTAAGGATCCCACATTGAGCATCATTGTATCTATACTTGCTGGTTTTTGGGGAATTGATCGGTTTATCATTGGTGATACGGGGTTAGGTGTTGCTAAACTTTTAACCTGTGGGGGGCTTGGCATTTGGGTTGTGGTGGATTGGTTTTTAATTATGTCTGCTACGCGTCAAAAGAACTTTTCACTTATTCAGCAGGTTTTGTTCTGATGTTTCACAGTAAAGAACGATTTTATTTTTTTATTGGTTTGGGGTGTGTGATCGGGTATGGTTGGATTTACATGCATATCAGTACTTTGTTATCTAAGTATGTAGGTTCTGTTTGTGTTATCAAAAAGATTTCTGGAATGCCTTGTCCCTCTTGCGGATCTACCCGTGCCATATTGGCTTTACTCCATGGGGAATGGGCGCAAGCTATAGCTTGGAATCCAATTGGTTTATTTCTTTTGGGCGGATTGATGGTGATCCCTTCTTGGCTTTTTTTTGATCTATTTTCTAAATCCTCTAGTTTTTTCGATACGTATCTCTCAGTAGAGCAGAAGTTAAAGAACAAACGCATCTTGATTTTGTTATTGCTTTTGATTGGAATGAATTGGATCTGGAATATTTACAAAGGGCTATGATATGATAAGGGGACTGATTGTGCTTGTGCTTTTTATTGGTGGTGCATATTGGGTTTACGAAAAAGTTGACTGGGGCTCCCTATTGCCAATTGAGAAGATTTCAAATTCCATTGAGAAGAAAATGGCCGATGCCATGTGGGCGGAGTTAGAAAATAAAGTAGTGGATAGTGGTCAAATGTATCAACGTGTTGATACCCTGTTGACCGCCTTATGTGCTGGTAACTCGATTCCAAGGGGAAGCATCAAATTACATATTCTTAAAGATGAGCAGATCAACGCATTTGCCTATCCAGATCGTCATATGGTTGTAAATGAAGGGTTGATTAAGCAGGTTAACAATAACGATGAGTTGATTGGTGTGATAGCGCATGAAATTGCCCATATGGAACAAAAGCATGTATTTAAAAAAATGATCAAAGAAGTGGGCTTTGGGTTAGTTGTCAATTATGCCATAGGAGATATTGGGGGTGAGCTTATTAAAAATCTGTTGAGTACAGTTACCTCTACTGCGTACGATCGTTCTCTTGAGAAAAACGCTGATCTACTTGCTGTTTCATATTTAAAAAGTGCTGGATTCAATCCGGAGTACTTGGCAGTATTTATGGACCGTTTAGCTGATCAAGAACCTACGCCTATACAGTTAAGTTGGTTAAGTACACATCCAGATTCAAAAGAACGTGCTGCTTATATTCGAGAGGAAATACAGAAAAGTAAAGGGCTATAGATTATTGCGATAGGAATGAATCGATGATTTGATTTGTTGAAACCAATTCATGTATTGATCTATATTTTGCTTCGACTGGTCTTCTGATATTTCTTTAAATCGTATTGTTCTTCCTGGTCGGCTTTGGGCCAATGCAGGAAGATCAGTTGGGCACACTCGAGCTATTCGTGGGTATCCTCCGGTTGTTTGTGCGTCTGCCATTAAGATGATGGGTTGACCTTCGTGTGTGACTTGAATGATGCCTTTTGTTACAGCCGAAGAAATCAATTCGGGTTTCTTTTCTGTATGCTGAAGTTGTCCGCTCAACCTATATCCCATTCGATTGACTTCTGATGAAACCGTAAAAGGTTCAGTTGAAAAACGAAGTTGATCGTCTTTTGAAAACAGCGACCATTCTGGTCCTTTGATGAATTGAATGGAGATATTTGATCTGTATTCTTCAATAGGGAAGGACCATTTAGAGAAAAAGAATCCATTTTTTTTGGTGAAGTTTTTTACCGTTGATGCAGATGAAATGGAGGATTTAAATGGGATTAAATCACTTGACTTTAATGCCTCTCCTTTTAATCCACCTAAACGGGAAGGCGTAAAGGTAGATACGCTGTTCATTATCTTTTGAATGTTAAGACCGCCTGAAATGGCCATGTATGAATAACAGCCTATTGCTGAAGGCTTCCAGATTAATGTGCTGAATGCTTCAACAAAGAGTAGTCTATTAAAGGGGGCTGCCTCATTGTTGATTTCTACATGTGCTCCAGAACCGCAGATGGAAATGAATGCCGGTTCGTTGAAAAAAAGTTTTGCATCATGCAACATAAATTCAATAACACCTTCATGTTCTTCGTTCCCGCAAATCAGGTTAGCCAATTGTGCGGATGCAGGATCCATGGCACCACTGATGGGCACTCCGTATTTTTGAAACCCATACCTGCCCCTATCTTGAATGGTAGAGTGTATCCCAGATTTAATAATGGTAAAACTCAAGTATAGGCATTGAAAGATGATAAAGAAATGGGCTCAAATTGTATTTGATCACCGGGTTCAAATGTGCAACAAGGGTTCTTGTTGGGGTCAAATATTTGAATTGGTGTTCTACCGATAACATGCCAGCCTCCAGGAATTTCCGTTGGATAGATCCCCGTTTGTTTTCCTGCTATAGCAACGCTACCAGCAGGGATTCGGAGTGAAGGTTTTTGCTTTCGTGGGATTTCTAGTTCTTTCGGCAGAATTCCTAGATAGGGAAATCCCGGTACAAAACCTATCATGAAAACATCGTAAACAGTTGAAGTATGCAGCTGAATGATTTTTTCAATGGGAAGTTGCAATGTGGTACAAACAAATTCTTGATCAAATCCCCATGTTGGGTCATAACATACGGGGATTGTATGAAGTTTACACTCAACATGATTATCCATATCAACCTTATTTTCTATATACGGTTCAATATATGTTTTGCAGGTTTCAATTGATAAGGAGGCAGAGGAATATATTGTTAAACTGTTGAATGCAGGAACAGATTCTATATATTCTTTGAATGGGTTTTTCTCAAATGCTCGGTGAAGATCCATCACCCTGCGATTTGTTTCCACATTTATCTCTTGTGAAAACTCAACAGTGACTGCATTATAGGCTATAGAATAAAGTTTGGGCAGTTGCATGCAGATGATTGTGCAACCAAATATCCCATGTTTTTTTTAATTGGGGGTATTAGTAGTTGATTACTTGTTCTTCAATGTTTTCTGGAAGAGAACGCCAGTCGTATTCTTGGTTTCTGAGTTGGGGTTCAAAACCAGCTTCTTGAATGGCCTCCTGAATCGATTTATACGTAAAACGATGTGGAGCACCTGCAGCACTAACTACATTTTCTTCGAGCATGATACTGCCAAAATCATTGGCACCTGCATGCAGGCAAATTTGTGCAGTCTTTTTCCCAACCGTAAGCCATGAAGCTTGTATATTTTTAACGTTGGGCAACATGATCCTGCTGATAGCGATCATTCGGATGTATTCATCGCTGGTGGTTAAGTTTTGTATACCTCTAATTTTTGATAGTAGGGTATCAACACCTTGGAAGGTCCACGGAATAAAGGCATTGAACCCTTTGGATGCTTGTGGTTTTCTGCTTTGCACTTCTCTTAATTTGATCAAGTGTTCAAAGCGCTCTTCCAGTGTTTCAACGTGGCCAAACATCATAGTAGCAGAAGTGGTAATGTTTTGCTGATGTGCTTCAGCCATTACATCAAGCCATTCTTGCGCATTGCATTTGCCATTGCTCACCAATCTCCGAACTCGATCAACCAAGATTTCAGCACCAGCTCCCGGGAGGGAGTCCATGCCTGCATTCTTGAGTGCTTGTAATACTTCGCGGTGTGTTGATTTTTCCAATTTGGTGATGTGGGCAACTTCAGGGGGACCTAAAGCATGGAGGCGTACATCTGGGAATTCAGCTTTGATGGCCTTAAATGTATCTACATAGTATTTTAGTCCCAGCTCTGGATGGTGTCCTCCTTGTAAAAGTAGCTGATCGCCACCCCAGGCAATGGTTTCTTTTATTTTGACTCGATATGTATCCATATCGGTAATGTATGCTTCAGGATGACCGGGAATTCTGTAAAAGTTGCAGAATTTACAGTTTGCGATACATACATTGGTTGTATTTACATTGCGGTCGATTTGCCAGGTTACTTTTCCGTGGGGGATTTGTATTTTTCTGAGTTCATCGGCTATGTGCATCAATTCGGCTAAAGGGGCCTCTTTGAACAGAAAAAGTCCTTCTTCGGCTGTGAGGAATTCAAAATTTAGTGCCTTTTGGTATAATTCGTTGAGAGGATTCATATTTTATAAAGAAGTAAAACAAAGTTACACCTTCATTGGTTTAATTTAGGTTATAACTTCTTTTACCTATTCTTCTTGATTGAAAGTCCTAATTACGATATCTCTGCTGACGGTATTGGCATCAACATGTGTTCGAGGTCAGGAACAATTTGTTGAACCCCCATCCAAATACATCAGCTCGATTCCGTTTCGGTTGCTAATCGGTGGTGTGATTTTGATCAAAGCCAAGGTTAATGACTACCCCGACAGTTTAAATTTTATTTTAGATACAGGCAGTGGAGGGATATCATTGGATTCCTCAACGGTTGATGAATACAATATCCCGATTGTGGCATCAGACAAAACCATCAAAGGAATCGGCGGATTGCGAAAAGTTCCATTTCTGTACAATGCTACTTTGCATTTGCCAGGTGTAGTAACGTCTAATTTAAATTTCCATGTAAATGACTATGGTATATTAACCAATGTATATGGTATTAAAATTGATGGAATCATTGGGTATGCATTTTTTAGTAAGTATATCGTTAATATCAATTATGATAATCTTCTCATCAACGTATTTAGCATTGGCGAGTACAAGTATCCTTCATCTGGTTCTGTTTTAAGACCCATGTTTACAGCGCTTCCTATTCAAAATATTCGTTTTACCGACGATGGCAGGCACCATCAATATTTTTATTTGGATACAGGAGCGGGTTTGAATTTTCTTCTATCGGAACGTTATGTTGGAGACAGTATGGTTTTACGAAAAAAACGGAAGCCTCCATTGGTAACACAAGCTGAAGGTGTGGGCGGTAGAACGTCAATGAAAATAACCGTGATACGGGAAGTAAAGATTGGGCCTTACCGGTTTCGAAAAGTCCCTTCCTTTTTATTTAAAGATGAATACAACGTAACCAATTACCCTTATGTAGGAGGGTTGGTAGGGAATGATTTATTGCGCAGATTCAATGTAACATTCAATTACACCAAGCAAGAAGTTCATATTATTCCCAACACACACTTCAGGGATTTGTTTGATTATGCGTATTCGGGTTTAACCATCTACTATATTGATGATAAAGTAATGGTTGATGATGTTGTTCCGGGATCTCCAGCAGAAAAAGCAGGGTTTAAAAAAGAGGATATCATTTTGGCCGTCAACAACGATGTGAGCAATAACATACTGTCGTATAAAACGCTGATGCAATCCTTGGGACAGCGTTTGAATTTTGTCATTAATCGAGAGGGAAAGCCCATAATGCTTCAAATGAAGCCGATTCGTATTTTTTAGTGCCCAGGGGCAGTTATTCATTAATTTTGCACAATGGTTAGATTTGAACGATTTGTTTTGGCGAACGGATTGAGAGTGCTGGTACATGCTGATAAAAGCACGCCGATGGCTGTTGTGAACGTGTTGTACGATGTTGGAGCAAGAGATGAAGACCCTTCAAAAACCGGATTTGCACACTTGTTTGAACACCTGATGTTTGGCGGTTCCATAAACATATCGGATTACGATGACCCCTTGCAGTTGGCTGGCGGAGAGAACAATGCGTATACCACTAACGATTTGACGAATTATTATTGTCAGTTGCCAGCTGAAAATTTGGAAACCGCTTTTTGGCTAGAAAGCGATCGAATGTTGAGTTTAGCATTTAGCAAGAAAAGTCTTGATGTTCAACGTAAAGTTGTTTGCGAGGAATTTAAAGAACACTACATCAACAAACCTTACGGAGATGCTTGGCATATGATGAGAAGCCTGGCTTATAAATCTCACCCATATCAGTGGATGACAATCGGCAAAGAACTCGCTCATGTTGAAAATGCAAGATTGGAAGATGTGAAAGCATTTTTCTTTAAACATTATACTCCTTCCAATGCTATTTTGGTTGTAGCTGGAAATGTAGAAATGGCGCAGGTGAAAATTCTGGCAGAAAAATGGTTTGGAGATATTCCATCGGGCGAAAAATACAACCGTCGTTTGCCACAAGAACAGGTTCAGTTGGACGCAAGGCGAATGAGTGTAAAAAAAGATGTGCCCTTGGATGCTTTTTATAAAACCTGGCATATGTGCGGTAGAAATGATGGAGATTATTATACTACAGACTTGCTGACTGATATTCTGGGAGGTGGAGCATCATCTCGATTGTATCAGGCTTTGGTTAAAGAAAATCAGATTTTTTCATCTATCAATTGCTACCATTTCGGCAGTTTAGATAAAGGCTTGTTTACAGTGGATGGTCAACTTGTTCAGGGTATAAAAATTGAAGATGCAGAAGCTGCCGTGGAAAAGGTTTTGGATACCGTTCGTAGGCAACCAATTGATGAACGCGAGTTGGAAAAAGTAAAAAACAAAACAGAGAGTGTTATGGCTTTTGAAGATATGGGGTTGATGAACAGAGCGTCCAGTCTTGCTTTTTATGAACTGTTGGGCGATGGTAATCTGATGAATAATGAGATTGAGCGCTACCGTGCAGTAAGCGTTGCAGATATACAACAGGTTGCAGAAACAATTTTGCAACCAGCCAACAGCAATACCCTTTGGTACCTAGCTGAAGAAAAACAGTAAATATTAAACGAATGCTCAATCGAAGTAGTGCACCAAATATAAAAGATGCAGTTGAATTTGAAATTCATCTTCCCAAGCCGGATGTTTTTACGCTCAAAAATGGTATCGCTGTTTATCATATAGAAGCTGGAGCAGAAGAAGTTGCTCAAATCGAATGGGTTTTCAAAGCCGGTAATTGGTTTGATCAACAAAAAAATAGTGCCTTTGCAACCAATTTTTTACTCAAAAACGGAACGACATATAAAAACGCCTATGCCATCAACGAGTATGTTGATTTTTATGGTGCCTATTTGAGTCGGAATTGTTTTAATGAAACAGCGGTTGTATCGCTGCATTGTTTGTCCAAACACCTTGAACACTTGCTACCCCTGGTTCAAGAATTATTTATGGAATCTATATTCCCCGTTGAGGAGTTGGATATTTTCAGACAGAATATGAAGCAGAAGCTTACTGTCAATTTGAAAAAATGTGATTTTGTAGCTGGACGAAAAATCGATGAATTGTTGTTCGGAGAAAATCATCCTTATGGAGTATGTAGTGAATCGGAAGATTATGATGCGTTGACGATTGAGGCGATTAAAGAATTTTATAGACAGTATTATTTGAATGGGCATTGTACTGTTTTCTCTGCTGGTGTTTTACCCAAGCAATATGCTGCTTTGATGGATCGGTATTTTGGAGATCTGCCATTCAACCGAAATGCGATTCAGTCCCCTGTCCATTCGATTCATATGCATCCACAGAAAAAATGGAATTTGGTGAATGATCCTGCTGGGGTGCAAGGAGCAATACGGATAGCAAGACCCTTCCCTACTCGCCATCATCCTGATTTTCCTAAAGTACAAGTCTTGAATACCCTATTTGGCGGTTTTTTTGGGTCAAGACTCATGACCAATATCCGTGAAGACAAAGGGTATACTTATGGTATTTACAGCTATTTAATGCATCATATTCAGGCTGGGGCTTGGATCATTAGCACAGAAGCAGGTAGAGATGTTTGCGCTGCTACCATTGATGAAGTGTATCGGGAAATGGAGCGTTTGAAAACAGAACCAATTGAAAACGATGAGTTGCTCCTCGTTAAGAATTATCTGATTGGAACCTTGCTTGGAGATTTAGACGGCCCCTTTCATGTAATTGGCAGGTGGAAGAGTTTAATTCTGAGCGGATTGACTGAAGACTATTTTTATCGTTCGGTAGATACAATTAAAAAAATAGACGCTACTGCATTGCAGACTTTAGCTAAGCAATATTTGAATGCAGATGAATTTTATGAATTGGTTGTGGTGTAGTTTTTAATTAAAAATCACCACCCCGTCTTAAGATTTTATTTTAAAGATTTAAGATATTGAAGGCTTTGGGGGACTTGTTGCATTACGCGAGTGGATTCGTCTTCAATGAAATAATGTTTTACACCTGCTTTCTTTGCAGCTTTCATTACGCCTTTGATGTTTACATCCCCTTTTCCTAGTACCACATTGGTTTCTTCATCTGCACCTCCTGTATCGTTGCATTGGGTTCCGTGTTCACGATCTTTTAAGTGGAGTAGCTTCATTCTGGAAGGATATTTTTTAATCAAAGCAACGGGGTCTGCACAACCTTGTTTTGCCCAGAATACATCCAATTCAAAATTTACAACATTAGGATCGGTTTGTTTGACTAGATCATCAAACAATGTACCGTTTGCTGAGGGGCGAAATTCATATCCGTGTGGGTGATAACAAAAGTCCAATCCGGCTTCTTTTAGTATTTTCCCAGCTCTGTTGAATCGGTTGGCTGCTTCTTCAACATCTTTCATTCCAAATTCATTGCCGTTGTGTCCGATCCAGAAACAGACCACATAGCGGGCACCCAGTGTTTTGGCTTGTTCAATTGTTTTTTTCAAATCGCCATTCAAATCATTGTAATCCACTCCGATGCTCACCATTTGAAACCCCATTTGATCGAGCATGCTTTTGTAGGCACGAATATCCATCCCATAGAGATCCCCTCCTTCCAATTCTTTGATCCCCATTTCCCGAACCTTGGCCAGTGTTCCTTTGAGATCTTTTTTGACTTCGTTTCGAACGGAATAAAGTTGAATCCCGATTTCTTGAGCTTGGCCCAGATAGCTTATCAAGACGAGGGCGATAGATGTTAGAGTTTTTTTCATATCATTATTTTATATCAATTTTAATTTTTACTTTTCCTCCTAGTCCTATTTCTACTACCTCATAGAGTGTTTTCAGAGTTAAATTACTCCCATTATTTTCAATTCTAGAAATATACTCTCTTTTTTTATCTATTCGTAATCCCAGCTCTGCTTGTGTTAAATTACGTTGTTCACGCATTTTTTTTAGCTGAAGCCCTACCTTAAAACTTTCAAAGTTTCGTTCCAGGTCATCCCTTCTTCTTGTCCCTTTTTTCCCGTAAACCTCATCTTTTATCTCCGACCAGCCCTTTGTATTTGATTTATTTTTCTTCATAGTATTGTTTCATTAGACCTATTGCTTTATTAATTTCATTGATTGGTGTTTTTTGTGATTTTTTTTGAAATGCATTGAGGAGTATTATCAATTTGTCTTCTTCAAAAAAGCAAAAAACACGCCAGCTGTTTGACCCCAATTGAATTCTAGCTTCGTATAATCCTCTGCTACCTTCAATTGATTTTAAATAATTTACTGGTATTCTTTCCAGCGTTTCAATAGCTTCTATTATTTTATAGATTTTATTTTGGACCTTGGCAGGTTGGCGAAGCAAAAAATCAGAAAAATAATTTTTATAAGCTCTAACCTCTCTTATTCGCATGATAAAGGTAACTTAAAAGTTACTACTTGAATAACTTTTTTGTAAATTTCTTTTTTGCAGAAAAATTAAGAAAAGCAAATCAGCTTAATTGAAGTGTATTTTTCTTTCGTGAAACGGTAAATAAACTATTGACGTAACTAAAGTTATTTGTTTACCGAAACAGCTTTAGTCCGAATTGTTCCCGGATTGTATTGTTCTTCCGTATTTTTCAGTACGTCTTCTTTGTAAAACAATACATCTTTAAATTCCCCTTTGGTGTACATGAGTGCCTGATCGGTGAAATGTTTGGATTGAGGGTTTCCGCTTTGTCCACCTGCCAACAATGATTTTGCTTTTATTTTTTTACCAAATTCAACGGCACAGATAAAACTATTCCCACCGTATCCATATCTTTTCTTACTTCCCTGGTAGGTTCTGCTGTTGAAGGATGGCAGACTGCCCCAAGTAGAAGATGCAAAGGGACTGGGTATGCTGGGGAGGTTGTCGTTATAGACAGACTCTAATTTATTATCTATCCGTTGAAAGCGATTGACATCACCCCAGGGCACTTCCCAGGTTCCAAAATCTGATTTTAATTTTTTCAATGTCTCAATCAATAAATTGATTTTCGTTCCATCGGGCATTTCTTTTAACATCCGCGAAAGATCGAATGTAAGATCTATAGGTCCCGATTTCCCTCTAACCAACAGGGGGAGCAACCGTTCAGCCCAATGGATGGCAATGGTAGTGGCAACTGATTCTGCAGATGAACGTCGATTCCATGCCATCAGTATCTGAATGGCTTTGCTTACATCTGCTTTAGCATTTTCTGCGATTGCTGTTCTGTTTGCTGTGAATAATGACGGAAGAAGAATATCAAACGCAGCAAGATAGGTGTCGTATCCACTGGCGATGAGGTTGTTGATATCCATTTTATCCTGTGCACTTAAAATACGCAGGGCATTTACGCCTCTAAAATTTTCAAAATCAGGAGCCATGTAGGCAGGATATTTTTTTCTGTTGATGCTTCCTGCTCCTGCTGCTGTAAACGGCGTGGAGTTGCAATTCTGAATCCATCCTGCAGTTGGGTTATACAAATGAACGGTTTCATCCACTGTATGAAGGCCTTTCCAGTCGGTTGCCGAAGTAGATCCATCAACAACACCAGTCCAATCTACATTGGGATCTCGTTTGGGCATAAAATTTCCATGCCAATACGCAATATTCCCCTGATCATCTGCATACACCGTATTGTTGGAGATGTTTGATCTCAGGTCCATTGTTGTTTTAAATTCAGCAAAAGTTTTGGCTTTGGTGCGCGACCAGGATTGAATCAGTCCATTCAGCGAACGGTTGTTCGATTGCATGCTAATCCATTTATCATTCTTCAACGCCATAACAGGGCCATGATGCGTTTTATAAATGGTAAATTCTTTTTGGGCAATCCCTTTATCTGTTTTGTATCGAACGATTGTTTTTTGTTGTTGCACTCTTTTTTCTTGTTTATCGTGCATGTAAAAAACACCGTTATTATTTTTTACAATGGTTTCTTCGTATAGATCTGCTACATCGGCTTCGCTGGAGGTATGCATCCATCCGCAGTGTTCATTGAACCCCTGGTAAACAAAAAACTGTCCCCACGTAACTGCACCATACGTATTCAATCCTTCTTCGCTAACCATATGAACTTCAGGTCTGAAGTAAAATGTAACATGTGGGTTGATGTAGAGCATGGCATTTCCGGATTTGCTTTTGGATGGGGAAATGGCAAATCCATTGGATCCTATAAGTTTGTCTTGAATTGATTTGTTGATGGCAGTCCAATCTGCTGGCAATCCCTCGTAAAACTTTTTGATATCGTTCGCTGAAAGATCACTGGTTTGAATGGCTGATATGCTTCCATCGGTATAGGTAAGCGGATACCAGGGCTTGAATTCTTTGAGCAGTGCCGGTTTGATTTGTGGGTTTTTATACAAGAAAAAATTTACGCCATCGGCAAATGCATGTAGGAGTTTTTTTAGCCAATCGGGACTCGCATTGTAGTCGTTTACCGATTCAGCGGAATCGATCACCATTCTAACCAAGAGATCTTCATACAGGTCTTTTTCTCCTGTTACTTCACTGGTTCTACCCAGCATGGTGATGTAATTTTTTTCTACTCGTTGAAAATCATCTTCGCATTGTGCATACATCAATCCAAAAACACAATCAGCATCTGTTTTTCCGTAAATATGAGGAACACCAAAGTT
>JAULVY010000033.1:0-2234 GCA_032110825.1 Chitinophagaceae bacterium
GGCTGAATACCTCAATACAGAAACAATAACGGGTAGTCACTCGGTTGCCAAATTTTTGCAAGCCAAACTGATGGACCTCCCCCATGAAGTTTTTGCCGTGCTGTTTTTAAACCGAGCCAACCGAATCAAACATTTTGAAATCATCAGTTCCGGAGGGATGACGGGCACCGTGGCCGACCCCCGTATCATCCTTAAAAAAGCATTGGAAGAAGATGCCGTAAGCATCATCCTATGCCATAATCATCCATCAGGAAATCTAAAACCCTCCAGAGCAGATGAGGAATTAACACATAAAATAAAACACGCAGCCCGTTATTTTGATATCCAGGTTTTAGACCACATCATCGTGAGTACAGAAGGGTATTATAGTTTTGCGGATGAAGGAGCACTGGGATAAACAGGCTGGTAATAATTCAGTACTTTTATAGCCTCACTCAATCATCAACATCGATATGCATTCACAAAACATAAACTCAAAAATCTTTATTGAAAACAGAAAACGTTTTGTTGCCCAAATGGAAAAAAACAGTATTGCCATTTTCAATAGCAACGACGAAATTCCTACCAATGGAGACGCCCTCTACCCTTTCAAACAAAACTCCGATTTATTCTGGCTTACCGGTATCCGTCAAGAAGACACCATGCTGGTATTATACCCCGATAATCCAGATAAAAAATACCGCGAATTTTTAGTACTGGTCAGACCCAATGAACTAAAAGAGAAATGGGACGGAAAAAGACATCGTGCCGACGAAGCTACTGAGCTGTCGGGTATTAAAACCATCGTATGGTTAGATGGTTTAGAGGGTCTGCTTCAACCCTTCATTCATTTGGCAGATACCATATACCTCAATACAAATGAAAACGATCGAAAAGCCAATTTACTGGCTGTAAGAGACTATCGCTATGCTCAAGAAATGCAAGCACGCTATCCATTGCATCAATACAAACGTTCCGCAAGAATCATGCGTGATTTGCGCGCCATCAAATCACCCCTTGAAGTTGCCGTTATTGAGAAAGCCATTGACATTACCGACAAAACATTTAGGCGACTGCTGAAATTTATAAAACCCGGTGTTTGGGAAAATCAAATTGAAGCAGAAATCTATCACGAGTTCATGATGAATGGGTCTGCTGGTCCCGCTTACGGCTCCATCATCGCCTCCGGAGATCGCGCCAGAACCCTTCACTACATTGCCAATAACCAAGAATGCAAAGAGGGTGAATTGGTTTTGATGGACTTCGGTGCAGAATACGGTGGTTACTGCGCGGATCTTACACGAACTGTTCCTGTAAGCGGTAAATTTTCAAGAAGACAAAAAAATATCTACAACGCATGCTTGCGTATTCATGATTATGCCAAGAGTCTACTCAAACCTGGCATGACCATCGTAAAATACCACGATATGGTTGGAGATGAAGCTACCGTTCAATTTTTGAAATTAGGTTTGATTAGAAAGACAGATGTAAAAAACGAAAATCCCGAGAACAGGGCCTATCGCAAATACCTCTACCACGGCATCTCCCATCACTTGGGTATTGATGTTCACGATTTGGGAACCAAAACAACACCTATTCAAGCCGGAATGGTCTTTACGGTAGAGCCCGGTATTTACATTGAAGAGGAACAATTAGGTGTTAGAATTGAAAACAACGTTTGGATCACACGATCCGGAAATGTTGATCTCATGAAAAACATACCGATCCAAGCAGAAGAGATCGAACAGCTGATGAAAAAATGAAACAGATTCCAAATTTATTCACCCTCTCGAATCTCTGTTTTGGATTCGTAGCCATCATCCTGATTTTACAAACAGGTGAAACCATCTTGAACCAACAAGGAATGGAATGGAAAATTTACCTGCCTGAACGCATTTGGTGGGCATCCATTTTACTAGGCGCAGCTGCAGTGGTTGATTTCTTCGATGGATTTCTAGCGCGACTCCTCAAAACAGATTCTGAAATGGGAAAGCAGCTCGATTCGCTTGCGGATGTAGTTAGCTTTGGCGTTGCACCCGGACTCATGCTTTATCAGTTGCTTCGAATCAGCTATGCGCAAGAACCTGATGGGCTCGAAACTTCTTTTTACTTGTTACTCCCCGCTATCTTATTTCCTGCAGGAGCAGCCTGGAGATTGGCCAGGTTTAATTTAGATCAAGAAAAACGAAATCATTTTCAAGGCTTACCAACTCCTGCAGCTGGACTGCTTGTTGCTTCACTGCCGCTATTGCTGC
>JAULVY010000034.1:0-24638 GCA_032110825.1 Chitinophagaceae bacterium
AAACCATGAAACAGTTTTTTTTCTATTTGTTGCTAGTACCTTCTATTCTTTTTGCTCAAGAGGGTAATTATAAAATCAAGGGAATCTTCAAGGGAATGCCAGACAAAACCGATCTAATTATAAAAAATGAAGAGATCAGTCCTGAGCCACTTGCCAGTTTCAAATCCAAGGGAGAAACTTTTGAGGTATCAGGGAAATTGAAAGAACCTGGGCTGTACTATGTAACAGCAAACAATGGTGCTCAACGCTTATTTGTATTCTTGGATGCTTCTAACATTCAAATTGAAGGCGATTGGGCAGCATTTCAAAATTCACGTATCACGGGTTCTCCTTCGCACAATGATTTTATTGCGTTCAATACTATTTTCAATCCTTTGTTTTCCAAATTGAGTGGCTTTGCTCAGCAATTGAATCAAGGAGCAAATGATCCCGAAGGAGCTATTCGGAAAAATTACAATGAAGTTGTAGCCGAAGTAACAAAACAAACAGATCAATTCATCAATACACATCAAAATTCTCCAGTTTCTCCTTTTGTGTTGTTGGTAATGATGCAGCTGAACGATGATCCTAAATTGATGGAGGACAGGTTAGCGAAAATTACTCCTTCTGCTAAAGAAAATTATTTTGGAAGAACCGTTGGTAAAGTTATTTCGGATGCTCGATTTGGTGCAGTTGGAACATCAGCCCCTGATTTCGCTCAACAAGATGTTGATGGAAAAGATGTGAAACTCTCTTCGTTCAAAGGCAAATATGTTTTGATCGATTTTTGGGCCAGCTGGTGTGGGCCATGCCGACAAGAAAATCCAAACGTGGTTAGTGCATTTGAAAAGTACAAATCTAAAAATTTCACAGTACTTGGTGTCTCATTGGATCGTGCAAAAGATCCTTGGGTGAAGGCTATTAAGGATGATCAACTCAACTGGGCACATGTTAGTGATCTTAAGTTTTGGAGCAATGCCGTTGCCGTTCAATACAAAGTTCAAAGTATTCCTCAGAACTATTTGATAGATCCTAACGGTGTTATTATAGCTAAAAACCTAAGGGGAGAGCAGCTGCATGCAAAACTGCAGGAGCTTTTGAAGTAAGATTATAAATAGACATCCTCAATCAAGTAAAACGTTGCAGCATGTGAATGCGCTATCGTTATCGCTAGTATATCAAACCGAATCCATTTGATTTGAGGTTTCATTCGTTTGTATGCGGTTCCGGCTGTAATAAAATGATAAAGCTTGTTTCGATCAACCAATTCTTCCGGAAATCCATAGTTTGTATTTCTTCGTGTTTTGACCTCAATACAGTGTAATTTATTTTCGCGGATGCAAATGATATCCACCTCATATTTACCGTACCTCCAATTTTTTTCCAATATGGTAAAACCCTGCTTTTCCAGCCAATCATAAGCCATTTTTTCTCCCAATTTTCCAGTATCATTATGCCAAGCCATTATGTCTTATTTTTAGCAATCTAATTTCAAGGATTTCTAAAAAACTATAGCGGTTTATGTATCGTATTAAAGGAAGAATTCAACACTATGTATGGGGTGGAAAAACATTTTTACCTACAGTATTGGCACAACCCAACGATAAAAATTTACCGTATGCAGAATATTGGTTGGGTATTCATCCAGGTGGTGTTGCAGAAGTTGAGTTGGACGAAGGCGCTAAAACCAATCTCAATGCACTGATCGTATCTGATAAAAAAAGATACTTGGGCTCAGAAGTGCTTGCCCATTTCAATACCCTCCCTTTTTTATTGAAAGTATTGGATGTTCAGCACATGCTGTCGATTCAAGTCCATCCAACCAAAGCAGCTGCAGAGCAAGGCTTTGCTAAAGAAAATCAGCTTGGTATAGCCTTGGATGCAGTAAATCGGAACTACAGAGATCAAAACCACAAGCCTGAGATTATGGTTGCTCTGAGTGATTTTTGGCTTTTGCATGGTTTTTCAAATGACATTCCAGCGCGGTTGTCTGCATACAAGATTTTACATTCTTTTAGCTCGGCATATCAAGAAGGGGGACTGCAATTGCTTTACAGTAAAATCATGAATACGCCTCAAGCAGAAACAGATGCTATCCTTAAGCCTTTGTTTGATGAGATTGTTCCCAAGTATCAGTCAGGCCTGTTGAACAAGGATGAGCCTGATTTTTGGGCAGCAAGAGCATTTGTACATGCAGATCCTAAACATACATTCGATAAAGGCATTTTCTCTATTTATCTTTTTAATATCGTGAAATTAAAACGGGGACAGGGTATCTTTCAAGGGGCAGGTATGCCTCATGCGTATTTAGAGGGACAAAATATTGAGTTGATGTCAAATTCGGATAATGTTTTGCGTGCAGGCCTAACCCCAAAGTATATCGATATTTCTGAGTTGCTACTGAATACGCAATTTGTTGAAACAATTCCACAGATTTTAAATGGTGATTTAAACGAAAATGAGTCTGTCTACCCAAGTCCAGTTCTTGATTTTGGTATTCGATTTTTTCACTTGAAAAAAGCAGAGACCTTTCGCTTTAATGATCCTTCCCCTGCTATTATCTTGATTTTGCAGGGATCCGGAAATTGGAGCGGAGATCGGGCGATGACAACAGAAAACTTCGATGCTGTCTACACGCTGCCACTAGAGAATATAGAAGTTTTGGCATCCACCGACATGCTGGGTGTTATTGCCCGTGTTGGCATCTGAATAGCGCTATGCACATGATGAGGAAAAATGAGTTTAACCGGTTGGATTTGGGGCGCCATAAATCACTATTTTTGCTTAAATGCATACTAAAATGAGATTTTCCCGGAATACATGGGTTTCTTTACTTGTGATGGTTTTGATCGCTGCGCTTTACCGTGCAATACCAAACCGTCCCTGGGGTTTCGCTCCACAATTTGCAATTGCCATTTTTGGTGGAGCTGTTTTGAGCAATAAAAAATGGGCGTTTGTGCTAACCTTGTCCTCAATGTTGATCTCTGATATTTTCTATCAGTTGCTATACCAATATGGCATTTCAATAATTCCAGGTGTTTATGAAGGTATGTGGATCAATTATGCACTATTTGCCTCATTAACGGCCATTGGTTTTTTTATAAATCCTTCAAAAATCAGCTCTGTAGTAAAAGGTGCAATTGCATCTCCAACATTATTTTTTATAGCATCAAACTTCGTTACCTGGCTAGGGAATGGGGGCTATCAGCGACCCAAAACAATGATGGGTTTAATGCAGGCATATGCAGATGGAATTCCATTCTATGGAAATAGTTTGGTAGCAACATTCGTTTTTGGCACGATTCTTTTTGGATCCCATTATTTTATGTTGCGTTCTAAACCCCAATATCAGGTTTCTTCCAAGTAGCCAACATCTTCTAACAATTGGGGTCCATCTGCAGCAGCGGTTGCTAGTTCATCACAGCGTTGGTTGTATGGATTGTCGGCATGTCCTTTTACCCAGATGAATTTTAGGTGATGAAGCTTAGAGAGGGAATAGAAACGCCTCCAAAGATCCTTGTTTTTTTTCCCTCCTTTGAAGTCGGTGAGAATCCATTTATCTAACCATTTTTCATTTACAGCCTGAACAACATATTTGCTGTCCGAATAGATTTCGATGTGAAGCCCCGTTCTGTTTAAGCTTTCCAATGCAGCAATAACTCCAAGCAATTCCATCCGGTTATTGGTAGTTCGGATAAAGCCTTTCGACAATTCCTTGTGGTGATCTTTCCAAATCAAGATAGCACCGTATCCACCTCTACCCGGGTTTCCCCGAGCTGCACCATCGGTGTAAATCGTAAGGCCATTGGTGTTGATCATGCCACTACACTAACCTTAATAGTATTGGTAGGTAAATGAAGGTCAACTGGGGTGCTGCCTGTATTTACAACCACTTCACCCGATCTGAGAAATCCTCTTTCCTTTAAAATTTTAATTTGATCTGCAACGATTTCATCAAGGCTTACTTCTTCATTGTAAAAGAATGCCCGTACACCCCAGCTGAGACTCAGTTGATTTACCAGTGTTCTTTCTTTGGTGAAGATGTAAAGGCTGGATTTTGGGCGATAGCAACTGAGCATAAATGCTGTATAACCGGTTTGAGTCATTCCAACTAAAGCGTCTGCCTGTGTATTTTCAGCCAATTTGCAGGCAGTTAAGCAGACCGCGTCGCTGATATAGGTTGGAGATTGGGTGAGGGGTTTGATATCTTCATCGCGGTTGAATCTGTATTCAGACTTTTCTGCTTCAATGATGATTTTTCTCATGGTTTCAACCACCAATACCGGGTGTTGACCGGTAGCTGTCTCTCCACTCAACATCACCGCATCAGCACCTTCTAAAACGGCATTGGCAACATCTGTACTCTCACTTCTGTTTGGCTTTACGCGATCAATCATGCTTTCCATCATTTGCGTAGCTACAATAACCGGCTTCGCTCTGTGCAAGCATTTGCGAATAATTTGTCGTTGAATAAAAGGAACTTTTTCAATGGGTACTTCAACGCCAAGATCTCCTCTGGCAACCATGATGCCATCGGATTCCAAAATGATTTCGCGAATATTTTCAAGCGCTTCAGGCATTTCAATTTTGGCAATAACCTTTATTTTACTTTCTCTCTTCTGTATGATTTTCTTGATCCCAGTTATGTCTTCAGTTTTTCTAACAAACGAAAGAGCAACCCAATCTAATTTCTCTTCAATGATGAAATCTAGGTCCTTTAAATCTTTTTCAGTTAGGGCAGGTAAAGAAATTTTGGTGTCTGGAAGGTTCAGTCCTTTTTTAGAAGATATAATTCCTCCAAGTTTAACTTCCACGCGTACATCGCTATTGGGTAAAATACTTTTTACTACAACTTCAATTTTGCCATCATCGATCATGATGGTGTTTCCTGCAACTACATCTCCTGCAAGATTAGGGTAGGAGACGTAAATTTTTTCTTTTGTACCAATCACCTTTTCGTTGGTGAATGTTAGGATGTCGCCTTCCTTTACATGAAGTGCATTGTTTTCAATTTCTCCAACACGAAGTTTAGGGCCTTGTAAATCTCCTAGAATTGCAATGTTATAGGGCTCCGTTGAATTGATTTTTCGAATATGGTCGATAATTTTTTTCTTATCCTCATGAGCTCCGTGTGAAAAATTAAGTCGGAATACATTCACTCCTGCTCGAACCAATTCCAAGAGTTTGTCGTACGTATCGCAAGCGGGGCCTACTGTGGCAACAATTTTTGTTCTGTGTATTGAATGCTCGTTACCTGCGTGATTGTCCATTTCCTGGTGAAAATATCTTCCAATGTTTTTGCTCATGTTTGAATCTGTTTAATGGGTACTCTTTTAAAATCAGCTGGCAAGAATCTTGACAATTCTCAACCAATCCTCACTAATTCTCTGTTTGGCCTTAACGGCATTATCGAGTGGAGTATAATGCATTTTATTGTTTACGATCCCAACCATCACATTGTGTTTACCTTCAATTAGGCATTCAACAGCTGCAAATCCCATGCGACTTGCAATCAATCGATCCATGCTGCTTGGGGCGCCACCTCGCTGAATATGTCCTAATATAGCAACCCGAATATCAAAGCCTGGGATCCTTTCCTTGATCAATTTTGCCAAGTCGTTCCCACCTCCAAAATCGTCTCCTTCTGCAACCACCACTAAATTAACCAGCTTTTTTCTTTTTTCTTTTTCTTGTAGAGAGGCAATAACAGCCTCAACATCTGTTTTTCGTTCTGGTATCAGAATGTGTTCTGCACCTGTTCCAATGCCGCTATGCAGGGCAATATATCCGGCATCTCTTCCCATTACTTCAATGATAAATAATCGATCGTGAGCATCTGCAGTATCCCTGATTTTATCAATTGCTTCGATAGCAGTATTTACTGCTGTATCAAACCCTATGGTAAAGTCAGTTCCCGCAATGTCTTTATCGATAGTGCCTGGAATGCCAATACAAGGAATATCAAATTCGTTTGAAAAAATTTGAGCTCCTTTGAATGAGCCATCACCACCTATAATAACTAAGCCATTTATACCATGCTTTTTGAGATTTGTATATGCTTTTTTTCTTCCTTCCGGGGTTAAAAACTCGTTACATCTTGCCGTCTTGAGGATGGTTCCTCCTCTTTGAATGATATTGGCTACGCTGCGGGAATCCATTTTATGAATGTCGTTGTCAATCATACCGGCATAACCTCGTGTAATTCCGTTGACTTCTAAATTGTGGAAAAGTCCGGTTCTAACTACTGCACGGATGCAAGCATTCATTCCTGGTGAATCTCCACCGGATGTCATTACACCTATTTTTGTTACTTTTTTACTCATGGGTTATGTTGGTAAAGGAGATTGTGAATCAAGCAATCAACATGGGGGTATCAGCAAGGTCAGCGGTCGCAAATTTAACAAATAACAGGGAATATTTGGCTTACTTGATGCAAGAATCGGCTTGGTGGGTTGATCAAGTCTATACATTTGATTTTCAAATTATTGAAAGAGTTTTGCCAGGGAGGTTTCAAAAGGTGTTGGAAGGAAGTTTAAATCTTTTTTTGCTTTATCAATAACAAAGCCTGTTTTTAAAGGCCTCTGTCCCAACTGGCTAAATGAAGAGGCATCTACAGGGGTGATGAGATCGGTGGGCAACCCCAGAAAATTTGCTGTAGAAACTGCAATATCATACGGTGTCATGATTTCTTCTCCGGAAATATGAAATATTCCTTGCGCGCCTTTATCAAGTACCAAATGAATCCCATTTACGAGGTCTGGGATATACGTTGGGGTTCGGATCTGGTCGTTTACAACTCGTATTGGATTTCCTTTTGTAAGGCTGTCTTTTACCCAATAAATAAAGTTATTCCTCTTGGTTAAAGGGGTATTTCCATACAACAAAACAGTTCGGATAATAGCCCAATGAAGTCCACTTTCCATGATGAACTGTTCGGCCAATTCTTTTGTTTTTCCATAATAATTGACCGGTGCCGTTGGATCTGTTTCTTTGTAAGGTCCACCTGAGCCGCTGAATACAAAATCAGTGGACAAGTAAATTAAACGAGAACTTACCTCTGCTGCAGCGTCTATTAAATGCCGAGTTCCATCTACATTAACACTGTAGCTAAGACTTTTATTCGTTTCACAATCATCTACTTGTGTTATTGCCGCGGCATGCAATATTGCATCCGGATAAAAAGATTCAACTAATTTATTTACCTCATCCTTGTTCTGGATGTTAAGCGATGAGTAGCGGATGTTTGGGGTAAATAAGGTTTGGTCTAATCTGCATGCATCTTTACCGGTTGCTAGTATCACATGGTGGCTACCAGCCCACTGGCTGACCAACCAAGAGCCTACCATTCCATTGGCTCCCGTAAGCAGTATTTTCATGATGCAGGGCTTTAAGTACTCAAATGTACATCTTCCTGAAGCACCTTAAACCGCATAAACATATCTTCTGAGTACCATTTTTCTTTTCTGGTTCTTCTAATAACTTCCTGGTGTTCGGGTTTTTGATAGGCGAATTGTTTCATATGAGCCATCGATTCCCAAATGCTTAATGTTGCTTGTTTTATAAAAGGAACTTCGCCAATTCCAATAGAATACACAAATCCTGGGTTTTTATCCATATCCTTTGATGTGTCGGGCACGGCCTTCCAAAACTGAGATAATCTACTCAATCGAATGGTGGCTCTTGTTAATACTGCAATACGGCCTTCTGGATCTTTTTCTACTTGGTGTTGCTCTAAGAGGGGATTGTTATCCCAGGTACCGTGACTAGCATAAGGTTCCAAATGAATAAAATGGGTCTTCACTCCAAAAAATCGCCACCATTTCCAAATGAATCTACCAGAGAGGGACTGAATTTCTTCAATGGATTTGAACTGGGAATCGGAACTGGCTTTGTAAAAAAATAGCAAGGCCCATTGGTTGAAATCTGGATGAATATCGAATGTTCCATTTTTACCAGTTCCTAGCAGCTTGTAAAAGAATAATTTTTTATTGAAAAACAATGAAAAATGAAAAATGGCCATAGATAAAAAAGCAAAGGGAATGAAAATCGACGGGTATCGATTTACCAGTAACACGGCCCTTGTGGGTGAGTTGTTCATGTGCTGGTGGGTGTTGACATGAAGCGGCCTTTTAAAACTTGTTTTTCCACATCATGCTCTCGATGGGCTTATCTGGCTGGCTACTGTATTTTGCATTTTTCTTTTGGTTATACTTGACTTCAATTTCACCCTCAACCGGGAAATAAATCAATTGACCAATCGGCATTCCATGATAGATTTTGACAGGTTGTTTTACGGAGATTTCAAGCGTCCAGTTTCCGCAAAACCCAACATCACCTTTACCTGCCGTTGCATGAATATCAATTCCTAGTCTGCCGGTTGATGATTTGCCCTCTAGAAAAGGAACATGCTCGTGAGTTTCGGTATACTCCAGTGTAACCCCTAAATAAAAGATATGTGGGTACAAAACAAAACCATCATCAGGGATATCGAAATATTCAATGTGGTTGTGTTCTTTTGCGTCTAGAATATGATTTTTGTATGTGGCCAGGGATTTTCCAAGGTGAACATCATACGAATTGCTGCCCAAGCAGGACTTATCAAACGGACTTATTTTGATGGTTCCTTTTTCAATTTCCTCTAAAATTCTTTTGTCAGATAATATCATCCATTCATTTTTTTACTCGTCCCGAAATTCGTAAATGAAAGGGGGATGGTAGGGATATTTTTTCAACAATCTGTGAACAGAACTACCTTTGCTTCATGCCGGCTTTGGTAAATGAAACATTTGAACAGTTTAGCATCTGTCTTTGGGAAATTAAGGAAGAAGATTCTTTTTTCAGACAAGGGCTCAGCTTCATTCCATCTGCTGTCCATCCTGCCATTGCATTGCAGCAATTTGGATCTCGTATGGCTTTGAAGTCCCTTCAAAACGATTTTCCATTTCAACGGGTTGAAAACAAAGCGAGTCGCCAACCATTTTTACCAGATGGCTCCTTTCAATTTTCATTTTCTCATTGCATTGGATTTGGTGCAGCAGCACTCTCAACCTCTCATGCTGTGGGTGTTGATGTTGAAAAAATCAGTACGCGGGTTTTAAAGGTGATGCCGCGTTTTTTAAGTTTACATGAGCTAAAGTTGATTCAATCTATGCCACCGCAAGATCAGGTTCGGTATGCAACGCTTTTTTGGAGCATCAAAGAATCAGCCTTTAAAGCATACGGAGAATCCGGGATAGATTTTAATCGCGATATCCTCATTCATTCTCGGGGGGGCAACGAATCATCCGATTTTGTGGTTGAATTTCGAAATACCCCTTCAATATATCATCCGGTTTATTGCAAAGATTTAGGTGATGTTTGGCTAACAGCCTTGTATCTTAAAATGTAAAGACCCCTGGATGAACCAGAGGTCTTTGTATCTTTCTTCTTTAAAGTAAATTATTTTAAAGAGGCCTGTAACTTTTCGTTTAACGTTACATAATCAGGGTTCTTGGCTGCTTTTGCCAACTCCATTGATTTTGCAGATGCTGTTTTTGCCTCCGCTTTTTTGCCTAAAAGGGAAAAACACCTTGCTTTTTGATACCAGATCCAATATGCACTGGGAGTTTGTTCTGTGGCTTTTTCCAACCAGTTTGCGGCTTGATTCAGGTCTTTGTTGTTATCTAAATAATACATAGCTGCATTGAAATAAGGTCTGTTATCCTTATTCATGAGGTTATCAATCTGCCCCATGATTTTGGTATCGATGTCGGTTTTGATGGGGAAACTTACCGCTGTTTGTTCCCAAACCATAACAACTTCCAATTCCTTTGCTGTAATCTTGTCAAATGAAATCATGAAGGATTCTATAGAGAAGGGAAGGCTTGCAGTGGGTGCAGTAAAACGGACAACATCCATATCTTGTTTGTAAGCAGATGGGGATGTAACATCGGTCTGCTTAGAAATAATAATGGTCCATTCAGAAGCACCGGGGATGCTAAGCAACCCATATTTACCCGCTGAAACTTTTTTATCTCCAATGATTACTTCGTCTGAAAATGTTAAGGTTGTTGCCGAATTTGCTCCTGTACGCCAAACAGATCCATAAGGCACCAAATCTCCAAATACGGTTCTGCCTTTTACATTGGGTCTTGAATACGAAAGCTCAATGCTTCCAAGTCCAAATTCTTGTTTTACCGTCTGTGCAGTAGATGCAGATGGTACCTTGAGGCCTTGTGCCGAAACCGACAAGCAAAAAACGGCGGCAAGAGCCACTAAAATTGTTTTTTTCATATGTTTTACTATTTGAAGCGAAATTAACTAATTATTATTTTCTAAAACCAGGGTGAAACCGGTTGAGAGTATCTCTTAAAAAGTTTCGATCCAAATGGGTATAAATTTCTGTGGTAGTAATGCTCTCATGACCAAGCATTTCTTGTACAGCTCTCAAGTCTGCACCCCCTTCAACCAAGTGAGTGGCAAATGAATGACGGAAGGTGTGAGGGGATATATTTTTTTGAATATTGGCTTTTAAGGCAAGATCCTTGATGATGTAGAATACCATCACCCTGGATAATTTTCCTCCTCTTCGGTTAAGGAATACAATATCCTCGCAGTTTTTTTGCTCAGCAAGATGCTTTCTGATCTCCTCTAAATAAATCTGCAGGTATTTGCTGGCTGCTTCGCCTATGGGAATAAGTCTTTCTTTATCTCCTTTTCCAATAACCCGAATGAAACCAATATCTAGGTAAAGATGTGATCTTCGTAAGCTTATGACTTCACTTACCCGAAGTCCACAACTGTATAAGGTTTCCAACATAGCTTTGTTTCTAACTCCTTCAACTTTGCTTTGGTCAATTTGGCCAATCAGCAACTCAATTTCTTCAAAGCTCAAGGTATCCGGTAACGATTTTTTAAGTTTAGGAGCTGATAGCAATTCCGTGGGATCCGTTTTAGAAAGTTCTTCCTGAATACAATATGTATAGAACGATTTAATTCCAGAAATGATTCGTGCCTGGGAACGCTCACTCATACCCAACTCGGCAATCCATTTTATGTACTCTTGCAGAAGGGTAAGGTCAATTTGATCTGGACCTCCTTTGAATTTTTTGAATTCCAGGAATTGAATCAATTTATCCAAATCGAGTTCGTATGCATCTACCGTATTGGATGAATGCGATTTTTCAAGTTGTAAATACATGCGGTATCCTTTTTTAAAAATGCCCCACATGTTTTATTATTTTAAATTGGTTGATTATGATGCAATTAAAGCACTAAATTCGCACTTTTCATTTTAGAAACATACTTTATTGTGGGAGAGAAATTATCTTTTAGTCTACGATCATTTAAACGCATAGCGGCAATGCGGAAGAGGGGAATGCGATTGTTCCTTTCAAGAATTTCAAAAAATCCACCACGAAGGTTGGATACAATAGCAGCAGAATTAGACACGGAGGTCTGGAAAGAAATAGATTGCCTCAGCTGCGCCAATTGCTGCCGGTCCATGACGCCAACATTTACACCTCAAGATATCAAGCGTATCGCTGCTCATTTCAAAATGACCGAAGCTGCGTTTATAGAAAAATGGTTATACAAAGACAAGTCGGGTGATTGGATGAACACCAAAAGTCCTTGTCAATTTTTAGACCTTACATCAAACAAGTGCAGCATTTATTCTATTCGTCCGGAAGATTGTGCTGGCTTTCCGCATTTATCAAAAAGAAAAATGACTGAATACATGCATGTACACAAACAGAATGTTGAGTATTGCCCAGCTACATTCACATGGGTAGAAAAAATGCAAGTACTATTTTCCAAGAGTCAGGCTTAGAAAGGATAGCCTATTGCAAACTGAAATACGGGTTTATTCCATACATTTTTTGTAAACCATCCTCCGTTGTTCGGAGAGTAAAATCGCTCTAAGGCTGGGTTTCCTTTTTTATCTGGACCATACCTGGGGTCTTTAATTGGAAAGCCCAAATCAAAACGCAAGAGAAAATAGTTGAAGTCCATTCTGGCGCCGAAGCCACTGGCTATTGCTAAATCTTTTCCCAACCGATCTAACCGAATGCCTGCACCTTTTAACGTTCCATTCAATTCGTTTCTAAACCAGATATTTCCAATGTCGGTGAATAGGGCTCCCCGCATCATAAATCCATAAAAGGGAAATAAGTTGAATCTCCATTCTAGATTTGTTTCTAACTGCAAATCAGCATATTTATCGTTGAATCTGCCGTTCGCTACTGTATCGTAAAATACATTAGAGCCTATACCTAATTTACGAATAGCCCATCCTCGCATGCTGTTGGGTCCTCCTGCAAAGAAACTTTTGAAAAAGGGCAGCGTTACTTCACCTTTCCTAGAACCTGTGGTAAATGACAGCCCCCCTCCCGCATAGGCCCTAAAATGCATACTGCTGTTTTGGTGTGTAACGATGTGTTTGAATTCAATATCCATCTTTACAAAACGGTAGAGGTTGCTTAACAGTTTTCCAGGCTTTGTTTGCTGGTAGAAAAGTGCTCCAGAGAGAATTCCACTCTCTTCGGCATAGATTTTAAGAAGGTTGATCTTTTTCGAAGATGATGGAGTTAGGTTTCGATTGAATTGTGCATTCATACCTACAATAAGTCCATTGTTGTAAGTATAAAGCAGCAGAGGAAAATCTTTTATGGATTCAAGAAATAGACTATCGGCACTGAAACGCGTTGATTCAATATTAATTGGTCGAAATTGCCATGTTGAATTTGGTGTTGGCTTCCACTCGTATCCCCAAAATACATTGATGGAATTTAAATTGAAAAATCGAAACCGATCGATATATGAAAAATCAACCGATGCAACGGTCCTTGCCTGCTGTAACACAGAGGTTGGCTTAAACTTTAAGGGAGAAACAAGCCATGGAAAGCTAAGGCGATTGGTTAGTGTGATTTCACCCGAAAGTATTTTTTGAAAATTATTGAATTCTATACCTGTTCTGAGGTTGTTTTCCAACTGAATAGATCTTCTGCCAATATTTCGGTTTCTCAGGGTAAAGTTATTTGCCAAACCAACTCTTCCGCTTCCAACTTGAATCAACTGAGATGTATTGATGATGCTGCGTCCTTCCAAATCGATACTAAAAAATTGTTTTTTTGCTGGTTGAAGTCGAAGTGTATAATTGATTTCTTTTTTTGTTTCATCCACTTCTGAGGCAATATTGATGTTTTGCCAACTCCCCAATTTATTGAAATTGAAAAGTGTTTTATTGTAATCTTCTCTTCGAAACGTATTCCCTGGGATGAGTTGTATTTGTTTTCGGATAAAAATGGGATCAAAACTGTTTCGGTTTGATACAATAGATACGCTGCTTGAATCCTTCATTCCATCCCATCGGCTTGAGTCTGTTCCTTCCGGTGAGCTGTCTGGAAATACAATGACTTTACCAATCGTATACGACTGTAAGTGAGTGCTATCTCTGTTGGCTCGAAATCGCAATAAAATATCTACTTCTGGCTTTTGCTTTTTTTCTTCAATTCGAGCCGTATAAAGAGCCAATTCTAGGGGGTCTAATTCTGAATTGAAAAGCTCAGCCCAACTGGTATCTGCTTCTGCTATTATATCTTCTTTGCTTATTTTATAATATCCATTGTTCTGGAATACTTCAGTTAAGCGGCTAATTTCTTGGTCCAGTGATCCATAATTGAATACAGATCCTCTTTTCAAAACTGATTTTTGTGTGGACAAACCTGCAAGTGTTTGAAGCTCTTTTGTGGGGAAGTCAATTGAAATGCTGTCAAGTATAAACGACGGACCAGGGGTAACTGTAAATTCGGTGTAAACACGTTTTTGTTCTTTTTTGATTTTAACAATGGTATCTGCATTAATATCACTTCGTCTGTAACCCAGACTCGACATCAAGTTTTTCATATTTTTCAAGCTGGCTTCCAGCTTGATGTTGTTAAATGCAGCTGGCTGTTCTATAACGGATACAGGTATGATCCAGGGAAACGAAGGCCAAGGAATTTTTGAGGCTTTTTTAATGGCAATACTATCCTCCAGTTGCGAGAGTAAATCCGACTTAATTTCAGCCTTTCTTTCTTTGGAAAGCTCTCCTTCAATTTTTATGTTATTTTCGAAATGAAAAGCATTGTTTTTGGGATACTTTTTCACTACGGTACACGAGTAGAGCAGTATACCGGTTAACACTAGCAATAGAATTAAATATGCCTTATTTTTCAGCAAAACCAAACGCCTTAAAATTGAAGAAATGATTTCAAAGTCTGATGTCAAATATATTCAAAGTTTATCCCATAAAAAATTCAGAGATGAAGCCGGGGAGTTTGTGGTAGAGGGTGTAAAAATGTTTGAAGAATTGATGGAAAATATGCCAGGCTCAATTCAGCGAATTTTTGCAACCACAGATTGGATTCAACGTCACAATAAAAAGGGTGCTATACCTGTTTCACTTCACGAAGTTGAGGAGTTTGAATTGAAGAAAATTTCTTCACTGTCTACGCCCAATGATGTTCTTGCCGTGGTTAAAAAGCCCATTTTTGCTGCAACAGAAATTGATTATACTGGACTTGTTCTCGTTCTGGATGGAATCCAAGACCCTGGGAATTTAGGTACCATTGTACGCACGTGTGATTGGTTTGGGGTAAGCGATTTAGTATGTTCTATGCACACAGCAGATGTGTTCAACCCAAAAGTTGTTCAGGCATCAATGGGTAGTATCATGCGTGTGAGAACACATTACATGGATTTGATATCTTTTTTTAAAGCCAATACATTTAAAACTGTGTATGCTGCAGTGATGGATGGGATTAACATAAACACAATCAAGTTAACCAAACCTTCTATTCTGGTGATCGGCAATGAGTCTAAGGGGGTAGGAGCAGAATTAACACCTTTTATAACCACCAAGATCACAATACCTCGTTCCGGGATGGCTGAATCTCTGAATGCAGCTGTTGCGGCATCCATTTTAGTATCCCGAGTAACAAGTTGATCACTTGAATTGCAAAGCTTTAATGGGATTGATTTTTCTACTGAGGTAGGAAGGTATTATTAATATGAGTATGGCAGCAGAAAAAGTGGATATGGCGATTGCTAAAATTTGCCAACCGTTAATATCTACCGGTGCGTAGCTTATGTAATACGCTTCTTCGTTGAGTGTAATTGGTTTTCCGTACTTCTGGATGATACACAATCCGGTACCTAACAATACACCCAGCGACACACCGATAGCCATAACCCAACTTCCGTAATAAACGAAAATTTGCTGGATCATCCCATCGGTTCCACCCAAGGATTTCAATACTGCAATCATATTTGTTCTTTCAAGAACAAGGATGATCAAACACGTAATTAAATTGATTAATGCAACGATAGTCATGATGCTAATCAAAATAAATTTATTTGTGTTTTGAAGGTGCAGCCAATCAAAAATTTCTGGTGAAAGTTCTTTTAAATTCATGGCCGACCATCCGGGTGGAAGAAATTGAAATATGTCTTCTGTAGCTTGAAGCATTTGTTCAGGATCTTGAAGTTCGATCTCATAGCCTCCAATTTGATTGGCTTCCCATGTATTGAGTTTTTGAATGAGTTGGATATCAGCAATTGCATAAACTTTATCATAGATGTCTATACCGGTTTTGAAAATTCCTGAAACCCTCAGTTTTCTTGTTTTAGGAGAACTCCCATCTTCTTGAATAAAATGAATCAGTATAGATTTACCCGTATCTAACTTTAATTGATTTGCGGTATACGCAGAAATCACAATTTCATTGCTATTTGAACTGTCATTCCATGAGGGCCAATCTCCTTTGATCAGAAACCTATTGGTCTTTTCAAAAGGGTAGTCGCGATCAACACCTTTTACCAAAACGCCTTCCATGGTTCCGCTTGAACTCAAAATGGCAGATTTCGTTGCAAAGGTTGAAACGGATTTAACGTTTGAATTTTTTAAAAGCAATGCACGGATGCTGTCGTTTCCGGTTATGGGTATATCTTCTGCTATGGTTGCATTCACGGGGTCGTAGTGCATAATTCTCACATGCCCCCAGAAACTAAAGATCTTATTGGAAATAACTTGCTGAAATCCATTAATAAAGGACAACGCGATGATCATGGCTGCAACACTAATTGTGGTTGCAGCGATAGATAGCCGCATGATGAACGTTGAAAAAGATTTTTTCTCCTCTCGGAACAGCCGCATTGAGATTTTAAGGGGTAAGTTCAAGTTTCAGAGGTTGTGGTGTAAAAATACAACTCAAATATTGATTAAATTGAGCAATAAATATTCTTCATGAGGATTTTAAATTTCTTCTGCCTTCTCTTGCTTTTTGTGTCTTATGGGTTTTCACAACGCCAGCCAGATGAAGTTTATATGCCATCAATCAAAACCATCAAATTTACTAAGTTTGGCGATCCGCTTGCTTATCCTGTCCTAACACTAAATTCATCGGAACTCTTAGAATTGAATTTTGATGAACTGGGTAATTCTGTGAAAAATTATTTTTATACCCTTGTGCTTTGCAACGCAGATTGGACACCTGCACAAATGAGCTATTTTGACTACGTAAAAGGGTATACGCAAGTTCGCATTACAACCTACCGCAATTCTGCAATTGCTTTCACAAAGTATATCCATTACCAAGCCAACATTCCTGATAAAAATTGCCAGCCTATAAAGGCAGGAAACTATATGCTTAAGGTGTTCCTTAGCGGAGACACCAGTAAACTTGCTTTTACACGCAGGTTCTTGGTGGTAGATCCTAAGATTTCAATGGGGGCTCAGGTACTGCAACCCTTTAATCAACAGCAATTCCAAAGCCATCACAGAATGCAGGTGCAATTGGATTGTAAGGGGTTTGATATTCGTTATCCGCAGCAGCAGGTTAAAGTTGTTGTGATGCAAAACTTTCGGTGGGATAATCCATTGGTGTTAACCAACCCCACTTTTATCCGACAAGAAATGCTGCAGTATAGCAATGAAACTGAAATGACGATTCCTGCAGGTAAAGAATTTCGATGGCTGAACCTGAGGAGTTTCCGACTATTGGGAGATCGAGTAAAAAAGCAACAGAACACCGACAGTAGTTTTACGTTGTACGTGAAAGAGGATGTACCTCGACTCCCCCGGCAGTATTTTTATTACAAAGACATGAATGGGCTTTACGTAAGTGAAACATTGGAAAACTTCAACCCATACTGGAATGCGGATTATGCAGATGTTCATTTCAGTTTTAAGCCGCAAGATGGTATCCCTTATTCTGGGTATGATCTAGTGGTGTTTGGAGAACTGTCGAACTATGGAAAAGATCCTGCTTCCGTTATGAAATACAACGATGAAAAGAAACGATACGAAACATCTCTTTTTCTTAAACAGGGGTACTACGATTATCAATACGCATTGCGACGATCCATCAATGGGAAAATGATTTTTTCCACAACCGCAACCGAACAAGATGCTTGGGAAACAGAAAATGCGTACTTGATTTTAGTTTATTTTAAACCTTTGGGGGGCAGGTATGAAGAACTGGTTGCCGTTCGTCAAATCAACAGCCAGTTCAACAGAAATCTTCGTTGATTTTAATTACCTTTACAGCTGGCAGGTCTTACACGACCAGCTCCTGTTGAACTCCCCCAGGACCGGAAGGTAGCAAGGGTAGGCGGTTGAGCGGTGCGATGTAATCAACCTGCCTTTTTTTGTGCATAAATCCTTCTGATCTTTTTTTTCGATTTCTTTACCTTGCCTTCAAATTAATTTCATGAAATTTTTTATTGATACCGCTAACCTTGATCATATTAAAGAAGCAAATGATTTGGGAATACTGGATGGTGTAACAACCAATCCTTCTCTTATGGCAAAAGAAGGAATTAAAGGTGCCGATAATGTATTAAAACATTATGCAGACATCTGTCAATTGGTGGAGGGGGATGTTAGTGCTGAGGTGATTTCTACAGATTTTGCTGGCATTGTTGCTGAAGGAAAGAAACTGGCTGCAATTCATCCCAATATCGTTGTAAAAGTTCCCATGATTAAGGACGGAATCAAAGCCATCAAATGGTTTACAGATAACGGTATCAGAACCAACTGCACCTTGGTTTTTTCTGCTGGCCAGGCAATTTTAGCTGCAAAAGCAGGCGCAACCTATGTGTCTCCCTTTATTGGCCGTATAGACGATAGCAATTGGGATGGCATTGAACTCATAGGGCAATTGTCTCATATTTATTCTGTGCAAGGATTCAGTACCCAAATACTTGCAGCTTCTATTCGAAATGCTTTACATATTGTTCGTTCAGCGGAAGCCGGTGCTCATGTGTGCACATGTCCTTTATCCTCGATCATGGGATTGCTTAAGCATCCATTAACAGATTTGGGATTGGCACAGTTCTTGGAAGATGCTAAAAAAATGTAATCAGAGATTCCACCAATAATTAAACTTGAGTACAAGTGCCCGGTTCTTTACATTGAAAGGTGCAGGGTAGTAGTTGTCGGTATACACAATAAATAAATCCGAAGCAGGCTTGTACCTCCATTGAAACCTTGTATTAATGTTGATATTTTTTGCTTGGTTGTTGTATTGCAAAAAGGTAGTAAAGAAAATAGTATTGGTAAATGTGATATCTATTCTTGGTCCAACAAGCCAAAACGTTGTAGAGTTCCAAGGGGCTTCCATGGTAATTTGATTGTAACTGGCGCTTACGGCCGCACTCACATATGGCTGAAGCCTGTATCCTACATCAGCACTCAAAAATGTTCTTCTTCCATTTTGGAAGTAACCTCCGAAACGAGATGAAAATCCATACGTTAAGAGTTGTTGAGGCTTGGAGGTAAATTGATTTCCGATGGCATTCCATTGGTGTTTGCTACCGGTAGGAAGAAAACCTTTTCCAATGTTGGTTGGATCAAATGGTTTAAGAAGTTCTACGTAATCATTCGAAACCCATTGTGTGAAGCTAGATTGATTTCTCAGGGCAAGGGTATAGGCTAAGTAGGTTGTGTTTTCGGTAAAGCTGAAATTACTTTTAAAGAAGTTGAACGATTCTAACTTGATGGAATGGCTGGCAATTTTTGGATTCTTAACAAAAAAGAAACGTGTGATTCCTGGAGCCAATCGGAAATAATCTTTGCGGGGCACAAACCCAACATCAGCATTGTAGTTTCTTCCTACATATTCTTGCTGCCAAGAAACCAACCAATATTTAGTACTGTACTGCAAATTAGCGGCATGAATCCAATCTTCTTTGCTCACGTTTTTAGAAAATGACTTTAGAAAAGTAACTTTACCAGTCCAATGATTATTGGAGGAAGCCAAGTTGTACTCCAATCCTATATTTCTGTTATACGGATTTGTCAGATACGATGGATCTTTCTCATTGGAGTTTAAAAACTGATCTCGGTTTACAAAAATCATTCCGATATTGGATCTTGCGAAAATCTTACGCTGTAAGGCAAAAACAGTATAATTCTGACTGGCAATTTTCGCATCTGGAACCCGTTCTGTCTGCATGTTCATGAAGCCCAAGCGCCAATCTTTGTTCAATTTTCCGCTAAGCCTGGCACCAAATTGAATGGGAGCATTCAAACCAATTCGTCTTGAGAAAAATGGACGGATTGTTGAAAATCCAAAATTGTTAAACTGATCCCCGTTTTCAATAAAAAACTGTCGGCGTTCCGGAAAGAATAGTTCAAATCGATCCAAATTGGTTACTTGTCGGTCAACCTCGACTTGTGAAAAATCTGGGTTCAATGTTAAGTCCAGATTTAAAGAGGAGGTAACACCAATTTTGGCATCCAAACCAATTTTGTTGTTTTGCTTGGTAGGTGTTTTTGCTTCGTGGTTTTTACTAACACCAGATAACAGGTAGGGGATAACCGAAACGTTAGTACCTGCTTCAGGTGGGGGCTGATCCCAAATTAAAAGACCTGTATACGCAAGTGACGCTGTTGGAAATTGACGTGGAACAGGGGCCCAACTTGATTTCTCTGCTTTGGTGATGTCCAATCGACTAAATTGAACACCCCAGGTATTGATGCCGTTTTTATACCGAATGGTTTTAAAGGGAATAGATGCTTCCCATACCCATTTGTCATCGTAGGATTTAACAGAGGAATTCCACTTGTTATCCCAATTTAAATCAGCTCTTCCTCCATCCACCAAAAGTCCATCCCACTGAGCACCTGCAGCATTGGACCCAAATGTAAAGCCATTGGTCTGATCGTTGAACGGGTCAATGAACAAAAGAAAATTATCGTTTTTCCCAAAATTGAAATCTCGCTTTAGAGATTCAACCATATACTGTTGACCTTTATCGATGTAATTGATGGCAATAAAATAAATCTGATTTTCGTCGTATGCCATTTTTACTTCTGTCCGAACTTTAGCTTTGCTGGTATCCATAGGCAATACCATAAAGAAATCGGAAACAGTTTGCGCATGTTCCCATGCAGCATCAATCTGACCGTCAATCTGAATTTTTGATTCCGCCCGTTTGATGAAATATTTATAATCATCATTTTTTCTTTGGCCCAGAACGGAAGCGGGGAAGATAAAGGCAAAGAAAAGGATAGGGAGAATGATTTTTTTCAAGATCCAATATTAGAGCATTAAGCTACTGCTTTTTTCACCAAATCGGCTGCTTCGCTGAGCAAAATTGCACTTTGAACTTGAAGACCACTTTCATCAATTAATTTCTTTGCTTCAGCGGCATTCGTACCTTGAAGTCGCACAATAATAGGGATGTGAATATTACCTAAATTTTTATATGCTTCAATCACCCCAGATGCAACACGATCACAACGTACGATTCCTCCAAAAATATTGATCAAAATGGCTTTCACATTCGGGTCTTGTAAAATAATCTTGAATCCCGCTTCAACTGTTTGTGCGTTGGCAGTTCCTCCAACGTCTAAGAAATTGGCAGGTTCACCCCCACTCAGTTTAATCATATCCATGGTTGCCATAGCCAAACCTGCCCCATTTACCATGCATCCAACGTTGCCATCGAGTTTCACAAAATTGAGGTTGAATTTACCCGCTTCAACTTCGGTAGGGTCTTCTTCAGAAAGATCCCGAAGAGCTGCTAATTCCGGATGTCTGCCCAATGCATTCTCATCCAATCCCATTTTACAATCCACGGCAATGATCTTATCATCTGCCGCTTTAAAAAGAGGGTTGATTTCTAACATCGAACAATCCAATCCTACATAAGCGTTGTACAAATTCGTTACAAACTTTGTCATGTTTTTGAATGCCTCTCCGCTTAAGCCCAAGTTGAATGCGATTTTTCTTGCCTGAAAGGGCATCAATCCACCAGAAGGATGAATCCATTCCCTAAAAATTTTATCAGGTGTATCGTGTGCAACATCCTCAATATTCATTCCGCCTTCGGTGCTGTACATGATAACGTTTTGTCCTTTTGCTCGGTCCAATAAAATCGACAAATAAAATTCCTTTCGCTCAGTAGGGCCGTCGTAATACATATCTTGGGCAACCAATATTTTATGAACAACTTTTCCGGCTGCACCGGTTTGCAAGGTTACCAATGTGCCACCTAATAATTTTTCTGCAAATTCTTTGATGTCTTCTTGACTTTTACCAACTTTTACACCATTGATACCGTTTTCTTTTATTTGGCCTTTGCCGCGACCGCCTGCATGAATTTGAGCTTTCACAACTGCAAACTTGCTTCCTGATTTTTCTTTGATTTGCTCGTATGCCGCCACAGCTTCATCAACTGTGCTGCAAGCAAAACCTTCCTGCACAGGAACATTGTATTTTTTCAATAGTTCTTTCGCTTGATATTCATGGAGATTCATGTGGAAGAAATTTGCGCAAATATAATGAACGACAGGGGATTTGATCCCGATAATTGAAATAAAAAAGGAGCAGGTTTTCAACTGCTCCTTTTGTTTATTTTGTTTGGTTTTCTGGTCTCAGACTTCTTACTGTCTTTCCCGCTTGCCACATCTCGCTTTCGCGTAATTCCTTCAGTTCTTGTTCTAACTTTTCTCTATAATCGGGCTGTGAATTGCTGTCAATACTCCGCTGACTTTCATGTCCAGCTGCTACACTATCGTACAAGCTGTTGAAAACAGGAAGAGTGGCATCTCTGAATTTTTTCCACCAGTCCAATGCTCCGCGTTGTGCTGTTGTAGAACAGTTGGCATACATCCAATCCATTCCATTTTCAGCTACCAACGGCATTAGCGATTGAGTAAGCTCTTCAACGGTTTCATTGAAGGCCTCGGAAGGAGAGTGGCCTCTTTCTCTCAATACTTGATATTGAGCAGCAAAAATACCTTGTATGGCTCCCATAAGTGTTCCACGTTCTCCGGTTAAATCGCTGTATACTTCGTGCTTGAAATCAGTCTCAAACAAATAGCCGCTTCCGATGGCGATACCTAGGGCAACAACACGCTCACGTGCTTTTCCGGTAGCATCTTGATGAATCGCAAAACTAGAATTCAATCCTCTGCCTTGTAGAAACATTCTTCTCAACGAAGTGCCTGATCCTTTGGGTGCAACTAGAAATACATCCACATCAGCGGGCGGAATGATTCCCGTTTGGTGATTATACGTAATGCCAAACCCATGAGAAAAATACAATGCTTTTCCAGGGGTTAGGTGTTTTTTTACCGTAGGCCACATTGCTATCTGAGCAGCATCACTCAAGAGATAACAAAGGATGGTTCCTTTTTCCAATGCTTCCTCAATTTCAAAAAGTGTTTGTCCGGGCACAAATCCGTCTGCAACAGCTTTATCCCAGGTCTTGGAATTCTTACGCTGACCCACAATTACATTGATGCCATTTTCTTTCTGGTTTAATGCTTGTCCCGGTCCTTGAACACCGTAACCAATTACGGCTACCACTTCATCTTTGAGTACCTGTTGTGCTTTGGCGAGTGGAAATTCTTCACGTGTTACTACATTCTCTTCTGAGCCTCCAAAATTGAGTTTTGCCATAATACTTCTGTTTAGTTGTTTTTTATTTGGTTTAAAAATTGTCTACTTCTTTTGATGTTGCTTCCTCTTGGGATATTGGGAGGTCAATGATTTTTTCTTCCGTCTTCGTTTTTTCAAATTCTCTTAATTTTTCATTAAAGCCTTTGCTGTCTTTGATGATCGCTATGCGTGCACTTCGAACAAATTCTATGAGCCCAAAAGGTTCAAGTACTTTTATCAAAGTATCCGTTTCCTCGCGTTGTCCCGTGGTTTCAAAAATCGTGTAATCTTTTCTGATTGCAACGGCCCTGGCGCCATATGCGCGAAGCAAGCGTTCAACCCTTGCTTTTTCTGCAATCGCGTCGGTCGGGACTTTATACAAAGCCATTTCTTGCCAAATGATGGCGTCGTTGGTATTGAAGTAGGCTTTTAAAACATCAATCTGTTTTTCAATTTGTCTAACTACTTTTCTTACGGTTTCCTCTGATTCATTTACAACAATATTAAAGCGATGTATCCCTTCAACTTCAGAGGGAGAGGTGTTGAGACTTTCAATATTGATTTTTCTTCTCGAAAATATGGTAGCAATTCGCGTGATCAATCCAACGCGATTTTCAGTGTATACCGTGAGTGTATATTCCTGTTTCATTCCTTTTATTTTAATCGTATTTCACTAACCCCACAGCCTTGAGGTACCATAGGGAACACGTTATTCTCTTTGCCAACCATTACCTCCAACAAGTAAGCACCAGGGTGATTGAGCATTTGTTCCAGAGCAGGACGTAGGTTCTCTCTTTTTGAAACGGAATTGCCTTCAATTCGATATCCTTTGGCAACGGTAACAAAATCTGGACTTTCTATATCCACAAATGAATAACGCTTTTCATGGAACAATTGCTGCCATTGCCTCACCATACCCAGAAATCTATTGTTGAGTATCAAAATTTTTACATTGATATTGTATTGCATGATGGTTCCAAGCTCTTGAATCGTCATCTGAACTCCACCATCACCTATTATGGCCACAACCGTTCTGTCTTTGGCTCCGTATTTAGCTCCCATAGCTGCGGGTAACGCAAATCCCATAGTTCCTAGGCCCCCAGAAGTAACATTGCTTTTTGTTTTATTGAATTTGGCATATCTACATGCTACCATTTGATGTTGACCAACGTCCGTAACAATAATCGCATCGCCTTTGGTCAACTGGTTGAGTTGATCTATCACTTCACCCATGGTTAAAATTTCTTGCTTTGGGTGCAGTTCCTCTTCAATTACAGCCTCCACTTCTTTGTCCATGCAATCTTTGAATTTGCTTAACCATTCTCCATGATCCGTTTTCTGCAGTCTTGAAGTTATCAATGGTAGTGTTTCTTTGCAGTCGCCCCAAACTGGAACATCTGCCTTGATGTTCTTATCAATTTCCGAAGGATCAATATCCAAGTGAATTACTTTAGCCTGCTTGGCATATTTATCCAATCGGCCAGTTACGCGGTCATCAAATCGCATACCCACGGCAATGAGTACGTCGCATTCGTTGGTTAACATATTTGGACCATAATTTCCATGCATGCCCAACATTCCTACATTCAAAGGATGATCTGTAGGTAATGCACTTAATCCCAAGATGGTCCAAGCTGCTGGTAAACCAGCTTTCTCAATGAAGCTTTTGAATTCTTGTTCAGCGCGACCTAAAATGACACCCTGGCCAAAAATGACCAAGGGGCGTTTTGCTCCATTGATCAATTCGGC
>JAULVY010000035.1:0-55824 GCA_032110825.1 Chitinophagaceae bacterium
AGCAGGCACCAATCCATCGGAATATTTAGAAAAATCAATACGGGGTTCCATTCAATACAAAATTAGACATTCATTTTTTGATCAACGAATAATCAGACCCCTTGTTTTGAGATAAGACTTAAGATCCGGTATTGCAATTTGACCAAAATGGAAAACACTGGCAGCAAGAGCCGCATCAGCATAGCCATCGAGAATTTCTGCAAAATGCTGCATTTCACCACCTCCACCGGAAGCGATTACAGGGACGGACACCTTACTCGAGATCAAGCCTGTTATTTCCTTGGCAAATCCAGATTTTGTACCATCATGGTCCATTGAAGTAAGTAAAATTTCACCTGCACCACGCCTTACTCCTTCGATAGCCCAATTTACTCCTGATGTGTCGGTAGCCACCTTACCGCCGTTTAAATAAACATAATACTGCCCATCTGCATGTTCCTTAATGTCAATCGCTAATACAATACATTGACTGCCATAGGCATCTGCAAGCTCATTGATTCGATCTGGATTTTTAAAAGCAGCAGTATTGATGGAAATCTTATCGGCGCCACTATCCAGTAAAATTCGAACATCTTCAACTGTAGATATACCACCCCCAACTGTAAATGGAATATTTATTTTATGAGCAACTTTATCGACTAAATCAGCTAATGTTTTTCGTTTTTCATTTGTTGCGGTGATATCCAAAAAAACCAATTCATCAGCTCCTTGGTCGGCATATTTAGCCGCTAATTCTACGGGATCCCCTGCATCGCGCAAATCCACAAAGTTAGTCCCCTTTACCGTTCTTCCGTCTTTAATATCCAAACAAGGGATGATTCGCTTAGCTAACATATTACTGGGTGTTAAGGGTATACTGTTCAAGTTCTTTTAAACTGATTCTGTTCTCATAAATTGCTTTTCCAATAATTACACCTGAACAACCCACATCCTCTAATTGTAAAATATCTTCCATACAAGATACCCCACCACTAGCGATTAGATTTATGTCAGGACAATCCTGAATGATTTGCTTATACAAATCTAATGATGGTCCTTCTAAGCGACCATCTTTAGCTATATCGGTACAAAAAACATTGTGTACCCCTTTTGTAGCATAAGACTTTATATATGGAATTAAGTCGATGGATGTTGCTTCCTGCCATCCAGCTACAGCTAATTTTTCATTTCGGGAATCTGCACCTAATAAGAATGTGTCAGGACCAAATTCTTCAATCCACTCTGAAAACACAATTGGATTTTTTGCAGCCAGACTTCCTATGGTTATATAGGATATACCTAAACTGATTAGCTTTTCTACAGCTGACTTTTCTTTTATCCCCCCTCCAAAATCAATAATCAAACTTGTTTTAGTTGCAAGTTCTTCAGCTACGTTCCAGTTTACTATTTCCCCCTTTTTTGCACCATCCAAATCAACCAAATGCAAACGCTGAATGCCATGAGCTTCATAGAGCTTAGCCATTTCCAATGGTGATGCCTTGTATTCAGTTTTTGCAGTATAATCCCCTTCGGTTAAACGAACACATTTCCCATCAATCAGATCAATAGCAGGAATTATTTGCATGTATTAGATTAGATTTAAAAAATTAGTTAGGATTTTAGCCCCGATCTCTGCACTTTTTTCAGGATGAAACTGAACGCCATAATAATTTCTTTTGTGCAAAGCACTGCTATACAACCCGCCATAATCGGTTTGGGCTATGGTATCATCCCCCAGAGCAGCATAATAGCTATGGACAAAATAACAATAGGATGAATCGTTAATACCGGTAAACAATGGCGACTTTAACTGAGTGATCGTATTCCATCCGATTTGTGGCACTTTTAAAGATTTGTCAGTCAGATCAAACCGCTTAACTTTTTCATTGAAAATTGATAAACAGCTGGTATTGTTTTCCTCAGAATGAGAACACATCAATTGCATTCCCAAACAAATTCCCAAAAATGGTTGCTTAGCATCTAGTATTGCGGAGTCAATTTTTCTTTCCACCAAGTACTGCATCGCACTACTAGCCTCACCTACTCCCGGAAATATAATTTTATCTGCGTTCAATATGGTTTCAGGATCATCTGAAAAAATGGGAGATACACCTAGCCTTTCAAGTGCAAATTGAACAGACCGAAGATTACCCGCGTTGTATTTTATAACTACAATACTCATGACGATATCCCTCGTATGCTATCCAAAAAGTTTTTTGTGGCAATAGAAACATTTTGATCTTTTTGAGAAAGCGCTTGAATAAAAGCTGAGCCAATAATGGCTCCATTTGCATATGGACTAACTGCATCAAACGAAAGTTTGTCTTTAATTCCGAAGCCTACTAAAATTGGATTTTTCAATGAGTATGATTTCAATCGTTCCAAGTAGGTCCTTACCGCATTAAAATCTTTATCGTTTCCCGTAGTAGAAGAAGAGGATACGGCATAAAGAAATCCCGAACTCAAATCATCTAATTTCCGAACCCTCTCTTCATTGGTTTCAGGAGTTACCAAGAAAATGAAATCTAGACCATATTTTTTAATGATTGGTCCGTAATGAGTCTCAAATTCAAACAATGGCAAATCCGGAAGAATTAAACCATCCACTCCTACTTCAGACGCCCTTTTGCAAAATGCTTCAAATCCAAACTGCAAGACAGGATTCATATAACCCATTAAAACGATAGGTGCATTTATTTTAGATTTAGCTTTTCCCAACTGTTCAAATAAAAGAGCAATAGTCATCCCATTTGTTAAAGCAACCGCACTGCTTTGTTGGATAACGGTTCCATCGGCCAATGGATCGCTATAAGGCATTCCCAATTCAATCAGATCAGCACCATTATGTTGAAGTGCCTCCAATAAAGGTTGTGTACTTTCCAATTGAGGATAGCCTGCGGTAAAATAAACATTTAAGACGTTGCTTTGCTTCTCTTGAAAAAGCTTTCCAATTCTTGTCATGGTACCTATTATTGTTCTTTCATGGCATTCATATAAGTAGCAAGATCTTTATCTCCTCTGCCACTCAAACAAATGACATTTACTTCATTTTTTTTCATGTTTAAATCACCCAGAATAGCAAATGCATGCGCAGTTTCGAGTGCAGGAATAATCCCTTCTATTCTGGAAAGCTCAAATGCCCACTTCAATGCTTGTTCGTCGGTAGCGCTCAGAAATTTACCCCTTCCGGTAGAAAAAAGATTTGCATGCATAGGTCCTATTCCTGGATAATCCAGTCCAGCAGATATACTGTGAGGTTCAACAATCTGACCATCACTTGTCTGCATGACTATACTTTTGCTCCCATGCAAGATGCCAGGAACACCTAACTGCGTTGTAGCAGCACTCATGCCGCTGTTTACTCCATGTCCTGCTGCTTCAACAGCTATAATTTCTACAGCGGGATTATCCAAAAAGTGATAAAAAGCGCCAGCAGCATTGCTACCTCCACCTACGCAGGCAATAACTCGATTGGGATATTCGCTACCTGTTTTTTCCAATAATTGCGACTTAATTTCTTCGCTGATCACGGATTGAAATTTAGCAACCATATCTGGATAAGGGTGCGGCCCTACAACAGAACCAATGATATAATGGGTATCGTTGGGGTTATTGATCCAGTCGCGTATCGCTTCATTGGTAGCATCTTTAAGTGTTTTGCTTCCGCTAGTAGCAGGAACAACTTTTGCACCCAACATTTTCATTCTAGCAACATTAGGAGCTTGTCGCTCAATATCCTTCTCCCCCATATACACAATACACTCTACCCCTTTTAAAGCACATACAGTAGCCGTAGCAACACCATGCTGACCAGCACCGGTTTCGGCGATTATTCTTTTCTTACCTAAACGTTGGGCCAGAATAATTTGGCCAATGGTGTTGTTGATTTTGTGCGCTCCGGTATGACAAAGGTCTTCTCGCTTGAGGTAAATGGTTGTTTGAAATCTTTCGCTTAACCGCTCAGCTAAAAAGAGAGGTGTTGGTCTTCCAACATACTCTTTTAACAAGGATCTAAATTCGTTTTGGAATTCTTGATCTGCATAAATCTTTTCATATTGTACACGTAATTCTTCAACATTTTTATGCAGCATTTCCGGAATAAATGCACCTCCGAAATCTCCGTAGTATCCATGTATATTGGGTTTGGAAAACTGTTTAATCATATCCTATCGGTTTACAACTTTTATAAATGTTTCAATCAACTTCATATCTTTTAGCCCTGGAGCGGTTTCAAATTTACTATTCACATCAATGGCAAAGAGATTTTGTTCAGCAGATGCAAAATCAATCAACTGGCTAGCATCATTCGGACCAATTCCGCCACTTAAGAAATAAGGTTTAGCCCAAGAGCCCCCCTTTAAAACGTCCCACTCAAACTGCACTCCGGTTCCACCGTATTCTTTACTGAAGGTATCGAAGAGGTAAAGATCAACAGCTTCTGAATAAGGGTACACTTTATAGTCTACTCTATCTTGTTTTGCTATCCGAAAGGCCTTGATGCAGTGGACATGATTTGAAATCATTTCACAATAGCGAGGAGATTCATCTCCATGTAACTGAACCACATCTAAATTCCATTCGTCAACTGCCCTCAAAACATCATCTGGCTCTTCGTTTACAAATACTCCAACCAGATTAATTTTACGCCCTCCTTTCTTCAAAGCAGCAGGATTGATATCCCCTTTATGTACACACCGAGGCGATTTTCCATAGAAAATCAGTCCAGCGAAATCAACCCCCAGGTGCTCAAGCTCCTTGAGTTGATTCATTTTAGTCATGCCACATACCTTGATCCTCATGGCAAGCCGGTTTCTTTTACGAAATCACGAAAGGTTTCCCCGGGATTTTCAGTTTTCATAAAATTTTCACCAATTAGAAACCCCTTATATCCATTCGATTTAAACCGTAAAATTTGAGAAGGATCGTCAATACCACTCTCCGCAATTTTAATTTTTTGTTTGGGTAGAGATGCTGCCATTCTCAAACTGCGCTCGATATCAACATCAAATGTTTTTAGACTTCTATTGTTGATCCCTACAAAATCTATTTCGTTGCAAACATGATTGAGTTCTTCTTCGTCGTGTAATTCCAATAAAACTTCAAGCCCTATCGTTTTAGCCAGGGAAGCAAATTCTTGAACCTGAACAGGAGAAAGACAAGCAGCTATAAGCAAGATGAGATCAGCCCCCATAGCCTTACTTTCGTGAATTTGATAGGAATCGATGATAAAATCCTTGCGTAAGACCGGTATGCTTAATACCTCACGCCCATCTTTTAAATCTTGAGAGGAACCACCGAAAAATTCTTGATCGGTTAAAATTGAAACAGCTGCTGCGCCATATTGTTGATAGTCCGCTGCAACAACCGCTGGCTCAGCAAAAGCATTGATGATGCCTTTGGATGGAGATTTACGCTTAAATTCTGCGATAATCCCAGATGAACTTTCTGTATTCAACCTTTCTGCAAGACTATATGTCTTTCTTTCATATGTCGAGGTTTGACAGATCGCTTCTAGAGGAAACTCTTTCTGTGCACGTTCTACTTCAATTTGCTTAACTGTAACAATTTTATCAAGAATGTTCATCTTATTTTTTTTGCAGATCGATCAGCTTTCTCAATACCTCCAAAGCCCTCCCGCTTTCAAGGCTATCTTTAGCAGCCTCTAGTGCAGTTTGATAATCAGAATATTTATCGGTCATACTCAAGGCCGTGGCTGCATTAGCAAGTACTACACTATTTTGGGCAGTAGTTCCGCTTCCCGATAAAATATTCATAAATACATTTGCAGCGTCTTCAGCTGTATCTCCGCCACTGATATCGTTCGCATCAATTGGTGATGCTCCCAACTGTTCAGGCGATAAAATCTTTTCTCCTTCACGATTGATGACTTTGGTATCTGAGGTAAGTGAGATTTCATCATACCCATCCAATCCGTGAATGATGGTATAATCATACGATTCTTTTTGAAGTAAGTAGTTGTAGATCCTTGCCATCTCTAAACTATATACCCCTACCAACTGATAAGAAGGTTTAGAAGGATTTACCAAGGGTCCAAGCATATTGAAAAATGTACGAATACCAATATTTTTTCTGATAGGTGCAACAATTTTTAAAGCTGGATGAAAAACTGGAGCGTGCAGGAAGCACATATTTGTTGCATCCAATTCTTGGGTTAATGCATTTTGATCGTTTTTAAACTGATACCCGATATTGCTCATCAGATTAGAAGCACCGCTTACCGAACTAGCGCCATAACTTCCGTGTTTGGCAACTGGCTGTCCAGCTCCTGCTACAACAAAACAAGACAAAGTAGAAATATTGAATGTGTTCTTTCCATCACCGCCAGTACCAACAATATCTATCACTTTTCTTTCTTCAAAGTTTATGGGAACACAGAGTTCCAACAATGCATCGCGAAAACCCAATAATTCATCAATAGAAATTGTTCTCATGAGATAAACGGTCATGAAGGCGCTTAATTCGTGCTCATTATATACACCTTTACCAATTTCCAACAGTATTTCCCGAGCTTCCTCCCTCGAAAAAACCTGATGTTCAAAAAGAAAATTCAATGTTTTTTTCATGATCTTGGTTAAATCTAATTAATTCAATAGCCAGTTTTCTAGCATTTTTCGGCCATCCGTTGTTAACACACTTTCAGGATGAAATTGAACACCTTGCACATCAAATTTCCGATGCCGCAGCGACATGATCATTTCCTTTTCATCTATAGAGGTTATCTCCAACTCTTTTGGGAAATTCTTCTGATCAACAACCCAACTATGGTATCTACCCACCAGCAAGGACTTTTCAAGATCCGTGAACCAATCGTTGGAATAAGATGAGGGTGTTATTGCTTCTATCAATTCTACAGAAGTTGAAACGCCATGATATACACTTGATAAATTTGTTAAGCGTCCACCAAACGCTTCTCCAATGGCCTGATGACCCAAACAAACGCCTAGTATGGACTTTTCGGAAGCGTATCGCTTGATAACATCGAGCAATATGCCTGCTTCGGAAGGAATACCAGGACCAGGAGAAAGTAATATTTTTTGATACGAACCCACTTGATCCAAACTAATCTCATCGTTTCGGTACACATCAACCTCTTTACCCAGAATCTCTTGAGCCAAATGGACAAGATTGTAGGTAAATGAATCGTAGTTATCGAGCACCAATAGTTTATTCACTTGCTCTGCTTTATCTGTTTTTTACATTGATTTGTGTTGCGTAAAGCACAGCCTTTTTCAAGGCTCCCAATTTATTATTTACCTCTTGCAATTCGCTCTCTGGAACACTGGATGCTACAATACCAGCACCTGCCTGATAATACAATGTATTGTTCCTACTCAAAAAGCTTCTGATCAAAATGGCTTGATTGCATGATCCATTAAAACCAACAAAACCAATAGCTCCTCCGTAAAACGAACGCGCTGTTGGCTCATACTCATTAATCAACTGCATGGCTTTGAATTTGGGTGCACCACTTAAGGTTCCTGCTGGGAATGTTTTTGCCATAAGGTAAAATGGATTGGATCCCGGTTTTACACGGCCAGTTACTTCACTTACCAAATGAATGACGTGTGAGTAATATTTTACTTGTCGGTAGTGCGCTACTGCAACATGGTCGCATACTCTACTTAAATCGTTACGGGCAAGATCTACCAACATTACGTGCTCAGCATTTTCTTTTGGATCTAGCAATAAACGTTCTGCTTCTTTTCGGTCGGTAATATCATCGCCCGTCCGCTTAAACGTTCCAGCTATCGGATGCACAATGGCTTTTCCATTGGCGATGATCAATTGACTTTCCGGAGAAGAACCCATGAGTCGGTATTCACCATAGTCGAAGTAAAAAAGATACGGAGATGGATTCACCATCCTTAGTGCTCTGTATACATTGAATTCATCACCTTGGAATTTTTGTTCAAACCGCCGACTCAGTACAATTTGAAATACATCTCCACGGTAGCAATGTGCAATCCCCTTTTTAACCATCTCAATGTAGTCTGAGTTGGACATATTGGATTCTTCTTCACCATCGGTTTCGAATGGGAATTGCGGAAGGTCTCTTCCGCATATGATATTTTCAATGATTTTTTTATTCCCTTCAATTCCAGCTACATGATTTTCCAGCAAATAAAGCTCATCACGAAAATGATCAATGGCAATAACATACTGATACAACCGATAGCGCATCAGTGGAATGACATGATTGTTTTCTTTAAACGAAATGGTTTCAAAAAAAGGGATGGCATCAAATGCAGTATATCCAAATAAACCCTGAGCAAATCGAAGTTCATTGGAATTGTTTTCCAATTCAAATCCATTCATGTATTGCCAGATCAAATCAGGAACAGCTGATTTGTCTAAAGCAATTGAACAGGGTTGCTGTGCGGGGTATTTGTACTCAAGTTTTTGATCGTTTGAAATTTCAATACCTCCAATAGCATTGATTGCTATAAAAGAAAAGCTATTTTCAGATGTATGATGGTCGGTACTTTCCAATAGGATTGTATCCCTGAACTTATCTCTCAATCGCAAATAAATTCCGACAGGAGTATAAAGATCAGCTGCCATTTTTTGAGCAGTTGCCCTCAACTTAATTTTAGGTTCTCCAATCATGCCTTCTCTTTTTTTAAAAATAAAGGCCCCGAAATCGGGGCCTGAGTTATGTCAACAAACAACATAGCATCACCCCTTCGATGAGATCATGTGCCAATACTTGTTTGTAAATTGTAAAATCATGCATTAAAGTTGACTAAAAAGAACTAGAATTCCAAAAAATTACGTGTTTTCACGTAATTCTGGAAAACGATCTATTTTAAATACCGCTTTATTTCTCTTTCACTTTCTCTTTGTTTAATGGTATCCCTTTTATCATGGACCTTCTTCCCTTTTCCAAGTCCAATTTGGAGTTTGGCAAATCCCCTCTCGTTAAAATAAATTCGAAGCGGAACGATCGTATATCCCTTCTCTTTCATTTTTTGCGTTATGCGTAGAATTTCTTTTTTCTTCAACAATAATTTTCGATCCCGAACTGCTGGATGGTTGGCATAACTCCCAAACTCATACGGTGAAATATGCAGTCCTTTAATGTATAATTCGTCTTTGTGAACTAAACAGTAGCTGTCGTTGAAACTCGCTCTACCGTCTCGAAGTGCTTTTACCTCTGTCCCAGACAATACCATCCCGGCATCGAATTTATCTTCGATGAAGTAATCAAAAGATGCACTTCGATTTTTTAGTTCCATGGTTAAACATGGGATTATAGAAAGCGTTAAGATTGAAAATGGCTGAGCAAGATTGAAAGCTTTTGCTTGAGCTCCTTTCTATGAACAATCAAATCCAAAAATCCATGATCCATCATGAATTCTGCGGTTTGAAACCCTTCCGGCAAATCCTTTTTTATCGTTTCTTTAATTACACGAGGTCCAGCAAATCCGATTAAAGCGCCAGGCTCTCCAATATTAATATCTCCAACCATTGCAAAAGAAGCGGTAGTTCCTCCATAAGTTGGATCTGTACATAATGAAATATACGGGATGCTTGCTGCCGAGAGTCGACTTAACTTTCCGAGTGTTTTGGGAAGCTGCATCAGTGAGAATGCGCTTTCCATCATACGAGCTCCTCCGCTTTTGCTGATGATCAGTAAAGGAATTTTCTTATCTACACAATAGTCGGCAGCACGGGCAATTTTCTCTCCCATTACACTTCCCAAAGAACCACCTATGAAATTGAAGTCCATGCAACATACAACCAGATCTTGCCCATTTACTTTACCCACAGCGGACGTAATCGAATCGTGCAAGGATGTTTTAGAATAGGCTTCCTCTAGTCGTTTTTTATACGATTTTAAATCATTAAACCCCAGAAAATCAATGGATGTAACCTCTGCAAAAAGTTCCTCCACGTGAAGATCGTCGAATATGATTTCAAAATATTCAGATGACCCAATGCGATGGTGATGATTGCACTTGGGACAAACAAATAAATTTTCTTTTAATTCGGAAGTTGTGCAAGTGTATTTACACTCTGGACACTTGGTCCATAAACCATCTGGTGCTTCCTTTTTTTCTGCAGTAGAAGTGCTAATCCCCTGCTTTCTCCTTTTAAACCAACTGTTTGAAGTAGGCTCTTGCTCTGGCAAAGATCCCGACAGCTGTTCATTAAAATCATCTTCTCGTTTAAGCGGCATAAGCAATCGGCTAATGGTTGATACAAAGATATGGGTTCCGCTAGAATAGACTTTTTTGATGCATAATCCATTGATTTACAACTAAAAAAGCTCAGCTTGCTTTTTTTGATTTTTTCCTGATTCGGCCCATTCAATTTCAGTACTCTTGGTAAAATCGGTCAGTTTGTTCCCTACGGCTTTCCAACCCATTACCTCTATAAAATCGGCTATTTTCACTTTCGATTCCTTGGCTTGTGAGCCTCGACCTGAACGAATAATTGCAATGGGACTGGGATCTGTTGTAACAGCCTCTACATAATTACCTTCCGCCTCTTTGATAAAATAAAATTTATTACTAAGCGTAGTGGTCTCTACCTTAAACCGCTTTATATTGAATTGAAGTTTTTCGTTGTCGAGGTAAATAGCAGTCACAATTTTTGATGGATCAAATTTTTCAATTTTAATCAGCGTATCTGGGTTGAATCGTTGAGTAAGCTCCGTATTGTTTATTTCATAATATCCATCGTGATGGATTACCAAGAGTTGATCCTCCGGCAGAAAGTTACCCAAATAGGTTCCTTTTGAATCCACATTCAGGCGGCCAAAAACATCATCAAACCACAAATCAATTCCTCCGATGGTTGATTTTCCAGCTTCTTTTAGTTTTACATTTTTGATTGGATATTTGGTAACCTGATTTCCAATCGACGACCTCCCTTTGATATCGAGTGTATCAAAAAAGAAATCGATTTGTTTTATTCTAGCGCTGCAATTAGGGCTCAAAACAATTTGAACCGACTCCGCCTCTGCATGAGGATTGACAGTGAAATAATTTATCTTGGATTTATCAGCACCTTTGGTTAGGTCATATTCTTTGTCGCGTGTAATCCCTGTTACGTTAAACCGCTTGGCATATGAAATTCCCGAATCGCCATCGGTATAGATCATATTGTAGGTAGTTCGTTGATCGTTTTTGGTAAATAAGGCTGCATGAAGAATGTCTTTTCCGATATACGCTTTGTCATCAACTTTTACCACTTTCATTATTCCACGCTTGGTAAATACAATGATATCATCCAGGTCTGAACACTCGGTTATAAACTCATCTTTTTTAAGACTGGTACCGATAAACCCTTCAGTCCTGTTCATGTATAACCTTACGTTTGCAATAGCCACTTGTCTGGCCTGAATGGTATCAAATAATTTGATTTCTGTTTTACGCTCTCTCCCCTTGCCAAATCGATCACGAAGACCTTCGAAATACGCTACGGCATAATCGATTAGATTATTCAAATCATGCTTAACCTGTTTGATTTCGGATTCAATGCCTTTGATTTGAGTATTTAGCTCTTCGATATCCAGCTTATAGATTCTGCGGACTGGTTTTTCGGTAAGTTTGATCACATCTTCGCGATTTACATCGCGTTTGAATACTTTTTTAAATGGAAGAAACCCTGCTTCGATGGCCAATAAGACTTTCTCCCAGGTTTCATGCTTTTTTTCAAGTTCCTTGTAAATTTTTTCTTCAAAGAAAATACGCTCCAAAGAAGTATAATGCCATTTTTCTTGAAGTTCACTGAGTCGAATTTCCAATTCTCGTTTGAGAACGTCTTTGGTATAATCGGTCGAGGTCTTCAACAGTTCTGATACAGATAGAAAAAGGGGCTTTTGATTTGAAATCACACAAGCATTGGGGGCAATGCTTACCTCACAATCTGTAAATGCATACAAGGCATCAATAGTGATATCAGAGGAAATACCAGCAGCCAGCTCTACCAAAACTTCAACATCAGCTGCAGTATTGTCGGTTACTTTTTTGATTTTTATTTTTCCCTGATCATTGGCTTTCACAATCGACTCCATGAGTTGGGTGGTTGTAACGCCGAAGGGAACATCTTTGATGGCAATAGATTTCTTATCTACTTCTTCGATGTGTGCTCTGCAGCGAATTCTTCCACCTCGTTTACCATCGTTGTAATTGGAAACATCCGCCATACCTCCTGTTTGAAAATCTGGAAACAACTCAAATTTTCTTCCTTTTAAGTATTTTATAGATGCGTCAATCAATTCATTAAAATTATGCGGTAGGATTTTAGTAGACAATCCCACAGCAATGCCTTCTGCACCTTGGGCAAGTAGCAGTGGGAATTTCATCGGTAGATGAACGGGCTCTTTCTTCCTCCCATCGTAGCTGAGTTGCCAATTGGTTGTTTTGGCATTGAATGCAATCTCCAATGCAAATTTGCTTAAGCGGGCCTCGATGTATCGCGAGGCAGCAGCATCATCTCCCGTTCTAACATCACCCCAGTTTCCTTGTGTATCTATTAACAAGTCTTTTTGACCCAAATTCACCAAAGCATCTTGAATGCTGGCATCTCCATGTGGATGATATTGCATGGTCTGACCAATGATGTTAGCAGCTTTATTCAACCGGCCATCGTCCATTTCTTTTATCGAATGGAGAATCCTACGTTGAACAGGCTTTAAACCATCCAAAACAGCGGGAACGGCTCTCTCCAAGATAACGTAAGAGGCATAATCCAAAAACCAACTTTTGTATTGGCCGGAAACGCCAGATTCATTTTCTAAATCAATTGTATATTTTGCTTTGGCCATGTATTCAATTTATTCTGCAGCCTCAACAGCTGTTTTTTTCTTCAACTCAAAATCTTTCATTCCTTTTAGCTCACCTGTGCATTCTACTCGTTCCGATTGTGCCAAATGCTTCAACCGCCATAGTAGAAATGCATCCCCAGTCGTTTCTTTGTTTTTAGAAAGAAACTGGTGAATGATTCTGGATGCTTTTTGCGGCTCAGGAGTGATGAATCGAGATAAATCCGAATCGTAATAATCTACTTCCTTCTGTATGATTTTCTTACCACCTTCTAAGAGACGTACTTCCATGCATGCAGAGGAAATTTTATTCCATTCATCGGCATCCACTTCAAATTCGCTTGTAGTAACCGGTCGTGCTAATTTTTTTGCTTTTAAAAACTCTTTGGCTGGAATTCGACTAAGCCAGTCGGGGTAAAAAATATTTCCCTTCTCATTGATAAACGGAAGATTGTTGAGGTACAAAATCATAACACGACCCTGAAACGAAACCAATTGGCTGATGAGCCAATAGTATCCACATACATCGTGCTTGTTCTGAGCAGCCCAAATCCAAACCACTTCGTCAGAAGTGTTGGTGAGCCTTTCACTCATGCTTAAGACCACTGCATCATCGTTCACCATACCAGTAGTATGCAGGTTTTCAAAATCCCCGCCCTCTAAAACCATTTTCCACCATTGAGAACGAGCTTCTTTTCCCTCGGGTGTATAAATCCCTGTTAGAGGGCCTACGGCGTAATCATCGCGAACGATTAAAACATCTCCATTCAAGGATTCATCCAATTGAATGGCTTCCAATAACACGTGAGCATCTGGTTCATTAAAAACTACATGTATCATATTTACCCAATTGATTCTTCTACTGTATCCAATTCGATACGAAGGTTTGAAACGATAAAATCTTGGCGCTCTTGAGTATTCTTTCCCATATAATACTCGAGAAGATGTTGGATATGCAAATGATTTTCCAGGAAAACAGGAGTTTTACGCATATCCGGGCCTATGAATTTCTTGAATTCGTCAGGAGAAATCTCTCCCAACCCTTTGAATCGAGTTATCTCTGCTTTTGCACCAATTTTCTTTACGGCCTCTGATTTTTCTTGCTCAGAGTAACAATAAATTGTTTCTTGTTTATTTCGAACTCTGAACAAGGGTGTCTCCAATATAAAAACGTGACCATCTCTTACCAAGTCCGGAAAGAATTGAAGAAAAAAAGTCATCAACAACAAACGAATATGCATCCCATCCACATCGGCATCTGTTGCAACAATGATGTTGTTGTATCTTAAGTCATCCATACCCTCTTCAATGTTGAGTGCATGCTGAAGTAAATTAAATTCTTCGTTTTCGTATACCACTTTTTTGGTAAGCCCATAACAATTCAAAGGCTTACCACGTAAACTGAAAACCGATTGTGTTTCTACATCACGTGATTTGGTTATGGATCCACTGGCCGAATCGCCTTCGGTAATAAATATGGTGGAGAGCAATTGTTTTGCAATGAATTCTTCTTTTCCTTTTGCAGGGGGTTCATCGTTGAGGTGTATTCGGCAATCTCGAAGCTTTCGGTTGTGAAGATTTGCTTTTTTCGCTCTCTCGTTTGCCAACTTTTTTATGCCTGCAAGTTCTTTCCGCTCACGTTCACTTTGCTCGATCCGCTTTTTAAGAGCTTCGGCTGTTGATGAATTTTTATGCAGGTAGTTATCCAATTCTTTGGAGAAAAATTCAATCATGAAATTCTTCATCGAAGGGCCTCCTTCGGAAAGATACTGGGAACCTAATTTTGTTTTGGTTTGCGACTCAAATACAGGCTCTTGAACCCGCACGGCAACTGCCGCTACTATACTTTGCCGAATGTCTGAAGTGTCGTAATCTTTTTTAAAGAAGTCGCGTATGGTTTTTACAAACGCTTCCCGAAAGGCAAGTACATGCGTTCCTCCCTGAGTTGTGTATTGCCCGTTTACAAAACTGTAAATATCCTCCCCATACTCGTTGTTGTGCGAAATAGCCACTTCAATATCCTCACCTTTGAGGTGAATGACTGGGTATCGCAATTCATCTTCGTTGGCATTGTTGTGCAATAAATCCAGCAATCCATTCTTGCTTATAAACTTTCGACCATTGTATTGAATGATGAGTCCCGCATTGAGGTAACAATAATTCCACAATTGCTTGTCGATGTAATCCGAAATAAAATAATAATTCCGAAAGATCTGATCATCGGCAACAAAAGAAACCAGAGTACCGTTTGATTCTTTTGTAGCGACTTCTTTATATTCACGAATCAATTCACCCCGTTTAAATTCGGCTGTTTTTTCTTTACCGTCTCGAAAGGAAGTTACTTTGAATTGCTCGCTCAACGCATTCACCGCTTTTGTTCCCACCCCGTTTAGTCCCACACTCTTCTGAAAAACTTTACTATCGTATTTAGCCCCGGTATTGATTTTGCTGACAACATCCACCAATTTACCCATTGGAATACCCCTACCATAATCACGAATAGAAACCTCTTTTCCCTGAAGAGATAGGTCGATTTGCTTTCCATAGCCCATCATGTGCTCATCGATGCAATTATCCATTACCTCTTTAAGCAGAACATAAATACCGTCATCCTGACTACTTCCGTCACCCAACTTGCCTATGTACATTCCTGGCCTTAATCGGATATGTTCCTTCCAATCCAGGCTCTTTATCGAGTCTTCGTTGTATTCTGCTATTTCTTTACCCTGTTGCTTAGACATTATCAATCAATGGTTTAGATGACAAAAACCCTAAATTCCATAGCGTAGCCAAAGATAAATGAATGCTTTATCCCTTGGATGGGGAGATTATCAACGCCATGTGCATAAATAAGGATCAGTTCATCCTTTTCTTGATCGTGCTGATTTGCTCTTGAAGGTTGGTAACCAAATTCGCAAGCTGACTAACATCCCAACGTTGTTGCTGAGAAACTTTGGTAATGACAACATGTGCCTGCCATATTTCCATAACATCTTCTGCATGGACCTCGTAGGGCTGGTAAGCCGGGTTATCGCTTATGAGGGTGAGCTTCCCTTTGGATTTTGGATTTCTGGAAATACGTTTATACACAATGCCTTCGCTCTTGCTCACCACGATGCAAGAAGCGTTTTGCTTAACATCGTCCAGGTCGTCTAATTTTTGTCCCACTATAATAGAACCACTTGGAGTTGGCAACATACTATCCCCTATGATTTCAAAAGCACGGTATTGACCACTTCCCAACATAGGAAGTGTAAACGTGTTCAACTCATCGATGAACTCTTCATCCGCGTACCCTGCCAAATATCCTGCAGCTGCTTTGACTGGCACAAAATGAATAACCTGTTGGTCAATATGACTGAGTTTTTGTTGTCTTCTCTTCGACAAATAAGATGTTTTGGTCTCGCTGAGGTCGCGTCGAAGCAAATCGTCTAAGCTAATTTTAAACTGATCGCTAACTACCTCTAGAACATCTATTCTTGGCTCAGCCCGTTCTTCCTCATAGGCACCCAGAAGCGAGCGTTTGATTTGCAATTTCTGAGCAAATTCTTCTTGTGTCATTCCTTTTTGCTTTCGAAGGAACTTAAGGTTTTGGCCTGCAAATGACTGTGACATACTAATGAATTTGGAGCAATATACTAAATATTTTAGTTTTTTATACTTTTTTACTAATTTTTTTTGGGTAGCACCCAAATGACCCGAGTAGAAATTATATGGTAATTTTAATCCCTATGGTTAAAAGCAAGAAAGCAAAGAAGGAAAAGCCCATCATTTTAATAACAAACGACGATGGAATTACAGCACCAGGGATCAGGAATCTGGTAGATGCAGTGAAAGACCTGGGAAGAGTTGTGGTGGTTGCCCCAGATAAACCTCAATCCGGGATGGGTCATGCAATTACCATTGGCTATCCTCTTCGTTTGAATAAATCCACTTCTATGCAAGATGTAGAAGCATGGTCTTGCAGCGGAACTCCTGTTGACTGCGTAAAATTGGCAGTAGATAAAGTGCTTCACCGAAAGCCGGATTTATGCCTCAGCGGCATCAATCATGGCGCCAATCATTCCATCAATGTGATATACTCAGGCACCATGAGTGCTGCTATTGAAGCCTCCATAGAAAACATTCCGTCTATCGGGATCTCACTGCTCGACTACAGCATGGAAGCCAACTTTGAAGGGGCGAAAATGTACACGAGAATATTAGTAGAAAAACTACTGACCCAAAAAACTGAAAAACATTTCTGCCTGAATGTAAATATTCCGGCGGTCGACAAAAGCTTGATTCGAGGCATTAAAGTATGCAAGCAGGCATATGCCAAATACGAAGAGGAATTTCAGGAACGAAAAGATCCTGGAGGGAAAAAATATTTTTGGCTTACAGGTGAATTTAAAAATTTTGATAAAAGCAGGGATACCGATGTTTGGGCACTTGAACACCACTATGTTAGCGTAGTACCCGTTCAGTTTGATTTAACCCATTACACCCTGAAGGAAAAACTTCAAAAAGAATTCAAATGGTAATCTTTAAAAAAGACAGTTACGGATTTGGAATTGCAACCGGACTTTTGGTTCCTATACTCAGTTTCTTTGCCTACTATTATTGGAAATTCAGTCTTTTTACTTTGGAAGAGTTTATGTATGCACTTGGACAAAACAAACAACTGGTTACGGCACTGAGTATACCTTGTCTCTTATTGAACATTGTTTTGTTTACAGTCTACATCAATGGACAAAAAGACAAGACAGCTAAAGGAATATTTGCATCAACACTTGTATATGCTGTTGCCGCTCTTCTCTTCAAGCTACTGGGATAAGTCCTTTAAATTATCCCTATGAAATATTACATCATTGCAGGAGAAGCATCGGGCGATCTACATGCCAGCAAATTGATAAAAGCCATAAGAGCATTAGACCCTCAAGCATCCTTTCGAGCTTGGGGTGGCGACTTGATGGAAAAAGAAGGTGCTGATGTAGTTAAACACTACCGGGATCTGGCTTTTATGGGCTTTGCGGAGGTGCTGGCCAATATCAAAACCATTTGGAACAACATGCGTTTCTGCAAAAACGATATTCTCTCTTTTTCACCAGATGTTGTTGTGTTTGTAGATTACCCGGGGTTCAATATTCCCATTGCACAATTTGCAAAAAAGAAAGGATTCAAAACAGCTTATTATATTTCTCCCCAGGTATGGGCCTGGAAAGAAAACCGTGTAAAAAAAATAAAACAATCTATAGACCGAATGATGGTCATTCTGCCGTTTGAAAAATCCTTTTATGAAAAATGGAAATTCAAGGTGGAGTATGTTGGTCACCCACTGATAGAAACCATCGAGGAATTCAAACAGAACCCATCCGTCAACATACGAACCTTACTCAACATCCCGGATCAAAAAAAAATCATCGCCATCTTGCCGGGTTCCAGAAAACAAGAAATCAAAAAAAAGCTGCCCATCATGCTTGAAGCAGCGTTAAATTTTGAAAACTGCGAATGCATCGTAGCACAGGCACCCGGGATTGAAGATGATTTCATACAAAACATCATTCAAAACGCTAAGCACGTTAAAACCACCAAGGACAACACCTATGCCCTTCTTCATGTGGCAGATGCTGCTATGGTAACATCAGGGACCGCCACATTGGAAACTGCTTTGTTTAAAGTTCCAGAAGTAGTTTGCTACAAAGGCTCAGCCATATCCTATGCAATCGCAAAGCGGCTAATCCGTGTAAAATTCATCTCCTTGGTAAACCTGATCATGAAAAAAGAAATTGTAAAGGAGTTGATACAAGACAAAATGAATGCTGAAGAAATTAAAACAGCCCTTACTCCATTGTTGCAGGATCCAAATAAAATAAATGAAATCAAGAACCAATATGCTGAATTGGAAAGCCTATTGAAGCAGGGAGGCAAAGCATCCGAAAAGGCAGCATCAATTATTTTTGAACTAGCCTCTTAGTCTACTTCTTGAGAAATAATTTTACCACAATAACTATCATCGCGAATAAAAAAAGCAAAAGTGAAATTCGGTTGATGCCATGCATGTATTTGATCCATTGCGTATTGGGCGATTGGGGATCTTTTTTCCTTAAATAAAGATACGTTGCTATTTGCTTGATGATACTCATGTTCCCTTGTTTATAAAGATAGCGACTAAATTAAAACTTCCCTTAACCAATCAATTGACTGCAACCCCTGATATCACTGTTGTCAATTCTCCCTGTTACTTCAAAGCTTCCATCTTCCAAAAAAACGCCCAAATCATCTGTAGCAATAAATCCAAGGGTATCTGAATTTGCCAAATCGATAACATTGATTGCCCCTTGCCTACCCACGAGTTTCTCATCCCACAACTCAAATGGATCATCAAGCGACCTGAGCAGCACTTTCATGGTTGATGAAGTAAAAAACTTTCCATCTCCTTTTGAATAGGCTTGTGATTGCAATTCTGTCATCCCATACTCGGCATGAATGAACTCCAAATTCCATGCCTTTTTCAAAATCGAATGCAATTCAATTCTTGTCAATTCCGCCCTTCTCCCTTTCATTCCTCCGGTTTCCATAACAATGGTGTGTTGCATTGGAAATTGAAACTGTTCAGCTAAATCAAGAAGCGCAAACGTTACACCCAAGAGTATGCATTTTTGATTGCTCGTTTCTAAGTCCTGAACCACTTGAACCAATTCATCTAGGTTGTCGAGATAAAATCCACTTCGGGGATGTTCAGAACGCTTTATGAGCTGGTCTGCCATAGCCACCAAAGAAGAATTTTCTCGTTCCAAATAACTTGGCAACAAAGCGAGGATACAATACTGGGAGGGATCTCCATAAAATTCCTTGAAATTAGCCAACGCATTGTTTGCATAACGTTCGATGCTGCTGATGCAATGCCTGCTCACTTCAACTCCAGTTGTTCCACTGCTTTCAAAACAAATTTCAGGCTCAAATGTTCCGGTTTGAATCCGAGCCGTTTTGAAAAAAGAAATTGGCAAATAAGGGACCTGAAGCATGGATGTAATAGATCCGATATTCAATCCCAAGTTTGAAACATAGGTCTTGTATAACGTATTCCTTTGAACTTGCCTATGAAAAAGCGCAAGGGCAGCTTGCTCAAAATGGTTCATCATCCCAGTGGTTAAATGTTCATTAAAAACCAAAAGGTTTCATGGGTTTTAGACCCGAATCGGTTAATTTTGAACGATAACAAAGGTACATGACAAAAGCTATTCTTGCTTTGGGTATTATTTTGTTCTGCCTTTCTTGCGATAAAGAAAGCTTTCAATCTAAGCCAACTTTAAAAATCAAAAGCGTGAGCGGTACCGTTGTGCCGATTGGAAGTGATTTGCAGATTAAAATGCGGCTAACCGATAAAGAAGGTGATTTTAAAGATACCATCTGGGTTAAAAAGTCTACGACACGCTGCACGCAAAGTAATTTTGCAGACTCATTCTTATACAGAATCCCAGCTGAAACTCCCAGATCTAAAAATTTTGATGGCGAAGTAGTGGTCACCTTCACCTATGCAATCGAACTTCAACCCCGTTGTAACCGTCCGGATACCGCTACCTTCAGCTTTTGGATGAAAGACGAAAAAGGAAACAGAAGCGATACCGCAAAAACACAATCCATCGTTATTTTAAGATAACCTGAAATTCATTTTACCATGTCTAAAGTTGTTAAACGCAAAAAGAAAAGCTTTCTTACTGATCAATCGTATACCTTTCTTCGCAACTACATCAACACCCCATCCCCTACGGGCTTTGAATCGGGGGGACAAAAACTTTGGTTGGACTATGTGAAGCCCTATGTTGATACAATCATGACAGACCCCTATGGCTCTGCAGCCGGCATCATCAACCCCAATGAAAAATTTAAAGTTGTTATAGAAGCACATGCTGATGAAATCAGTTGGTTTGTAAACTATATCTCTGAATCTGGGCTCATTTACTTAAAACGCAACGGAGGTGTTGATCATCAGATTGCTCCAGGAAAACGCGTTTTTATTCATGGTAAAAAAGGATCGGTTAAAGCTGTTTTTGGATGGCCGGCAATCCATACACGCATTGGAGGTGGAGAGCGTAAAGACCCTCAGCCTGCAGTTGAAAACTTATTTTTGGATTGCGGTGCAAAAAATAGAAAAGAAGTTGAATCCCTTGGAATTCACATCGGTGCCGTTGCAACATACGAAGAAGGCTACGACGAACTGGCATTCGATTATGTTATAGGAAGAGCTTTAGATAACCGTATTGGCGGCTTTATGATTGCTGAAGTAGCTAAGTTGATTAAGAATAAAAAAAAGAAACTTCCCTATGCCCTTTATGTTGTTAATGCGGTTCAGGAAGAAATTGGACTTCGAGGAGCAGAAATGATGGCCAGAAGAATAAAACCAGATATAGCCATTATTACCGATGTTACACACGATACCACTACTCCCATGGTCAATAAAATCATTGAGGGAGATGTGGCATGCGGAAAAGGTCCATCGTTGGCATATGGACCAGCGGTTCACAATAAACTTCTTCAACTTGTTGAAACCGTTGCAACTAAAAATAAAATTCCTGTTCAAATGAGAACCGTTTCCAGAAGCACGGGGACGGATACTGATTCTTTTGCATACGCAAACGATGGTTGTCCGTCTGTTCTCATTTCGATACCTCTTCGTTACATGCATACCACCGTGGAGATGTTGCATAAGGATGATATCGAACAAACCATCCATCTCATGTATGAATCTCTTTTGGCATTAACCCCAAAAACCAATCTGAGCTATTTCCATTAGAAGCTATTGCTTCAATTTCATATTGATGGAAACCTGGTTGAGAGACAAGGAACCGAGGTATTGCGAGCGAGCAAGATTGAAATCAAATCGCTTGAGTTTCAACTGAAAGCCATAACTGAATCCACTTAATCCACTTGCTACATTTCGAATCCGCAATTCGTTACTTCGAAGAACATTATACCCTGCACGCAGGGTGATTTTTTCACCCAATAGTACTTCTGTACCCAACACCAAATGGCTCAACACCTTTCCCAATGTAGTTTTTGTAAATGCTGATCCATAGTTCTCAGCATTAAAAAGGGTATCGTTGTATACGATATCAAACTGGTGTATACGTTGTGCAGTAATAGAAAACCGTATAGGTGCTTTCGCCAGCTCTTTGGATAATCCCAAAACCAAATCAAATGGAAGATCTTCACCTCTACCCGCAAAAGATTTAAGTTGAAGTCCCATATTCCTGCTGCTAAATCCAAACCGCAACTTCTTCTCCTCATCAAAATAACTCAATCCAACATCGGATGCTAAACCAAAACTTCTAAATGGACCATAAAGTGATTGTATTACTTTTAACGTAGCCCCATATTGCCATTTTCTCGAATATGTTCCGGAGGCACTCAAAGTAATCATTTGATCAAAGGCACGTATAACCCCTAAGTTATTTCCAGAAGCATCCGTTTGATTCTCCGAACCCAAATCAATATGCGTGATCCCCAATGCTAAATTGATTCCTCGTTTTTCTAAATGATATGCCCCTAGTCCATAAAACCCCGTAATGCCGGGTGCCAAAAAATTGAAATTGGCCGATACATGCGCATGATGCAACTTGGACAATAAAGCAGGATTTTCATTTAACATCCCTAGTTCCGGAGATATACTGGAAATATTTCGCCCCCCTAAAGCACCTGTTTGTGGAGAAGTAGCAAGCCTTAAAAAACCATATGTTGAACTACCCCCAAGGGTTTGAGCTAAAGGAGTGTTACAGCAAATGCAGAATAAGAAAAAGGACAAGATCCTTTTAAACATGTTTCGAAGTTAATCAGGCGAAGCCGAAAATGAAAATCCCCCATAAAAATGGGGGAAATTCTTTAACCCTTAAAACAACCAACATAAGAGAATGTACTCTCTTGGTGATTTAGTAAAACGATCTGAGTAATAAAAAGTTTACTAAAAATGAAAAAAATTATACCAAAGCCTGATCCAAAACCTGTGCCATGGATTTGACATAGTGAAATTGCATCCCTTTTATGAATTCGGGATTGATTTCCTGTACATCTTTTTCATTTTGCTGACAAAGGATAATTTCTTTCAATCCTGCCCTCTTAGCAGCCAATACTTTTTCCTTTATCCCCCCCACTGGCAATACTTGTCCCCTCAGTGTTATCTCACCAGTCATGGCCAAATAAGGCTTTACTTTACGCCCGGTAAATGCTGAGGCCAAAGCCGACATCATGGTAACGCCAGCACTGGGTCCATCTTTAGGAACTGCTCCTTCGGGAACATGGATGTGTATTTTCTTTTTGGAAAATACATCCGGGTCAATACCGTGTTTTTTGGCATTGGATTGCAAATACGTCAAGGCCGTGCTTGCACTTTCTTTCATCACTTGTCCCAAATTTCCAGTCAGCTGCAATTCCCCTTTGCCATCGCTCAAACTAGTTTCAATGAATAAGATATCACCACCAACATAGGTCCAGGCCAGTCCTACAGCAACACCAGGCATGGTGGCTGTTTTATACATGTCGTTGCTGTATTTGGGTTTCCCCAAAATACGCTGCACATCAGCAGCGCTTATCCCAGATTTCACCTTCCCCTTCAACGCAAGATCTTTAGCAAGATTTCGCATGATGGAAGCCAATTGCCGATCCAGTTCTCGCACACCACTTTCCCGAGTGTAATTTTCAATGATGTGCGTCATAACCGGAGTTGAGATTTTCAACGGACGATCTTTCAAGCCGTGCAGCTCTTTTTGCTTAGGAAGCAAATGGGTTTGGGCAATTTTTTCTTTTTCCTCAACAGCATATCCTGTCAGATCGATGATCTCAAGTCGGTCGCGAAGTGCGGGCTGAATACTTTGCAGATCATTGGCTGTAGCAATAAACAAGATCTTGCTTAAATCATATTCAAGCTCCAAGTAATTGTCGTAAAAACCATGGTTTTGTTCCGGATCCAAAACTTCCAAAAGTGCGGAGGAAGGATCACCTCTAAAATCTTTTCCAACTTTATCGATCTCATCCAGTATCATAACCGGATTAGAAGATTTTACTTTTCGAAGGGATTGTAAAATTCTACCCGGCATAGCACCGATATAGGTTTTACGGTGACCCCGTATTTCACTTTCATCGTGAAGTCCGCCTAAACTAAACCGAACATATTTTCTCCCAATGGCATTGGCAATACTTTTACCTAAAGATGTTTTTCCAATTCCCGGAGGACCCACAAAACATAAAATGGGACTTTTCATATCCCCTCTTAGACTAAGAACAGCGAGGTACTCTAAAATACGTTCCTTGATTTTGTGCATCCCGTAATGATCTTTATCAAGTACTTTTTTTGCTTTTTTAAGATCATAACTATCTTCCGTACACTCATCCCATGGAAGATCCAGCATCAAGTCTACATGATTGTAGACGGTGGAATAATCAGGAGTACTGGGATGCATGCGTTCCAGTTTCTCAATTTCTTTATCAAAAAGTTCCTTTGCAGCAGCTGTCCACTTTTTCTTCTCCCCTTTCTTTTTCATTTCCTGTACCTCGCGATCATTGGTATCGCCACCGAGTTCTTCTTTGATACTCTTTAATTGCTGTTGAAGAAAATATTCCCTTTGCTGCTTATCCAGTTCTGTTTTGGTTTTGGTTGTAACCTTATTTTTAAGCTCAGCAAATTGTAATTCTTTTTGTAGCAGTTTCAATAACATTTCAGCACGAAGTCGGATATCATTCAGCTCAAGCAATTGCTGTTTTTCAGACAATTCACAATTCAGATTGCTGCTAACAAAGTGAATAAGAAAAGAAGGGTTTTCAATATTTTTTAAAATGATTGAAGCCTCTGTAGGTATGTTTGGTGAGAGTTGAATGATCTGTGCAGCCAAATCCTTGATAGAGGATACGGATGCATCAAATGGCTGATCATTTTTAATTGTTTCATCTTCAAGTACTTCAACTTGACCTTTGAAATACGGGTCCTCGGAACTGATCCGAACCAGCTTAAACCTTTTCTTCCCCTGAAGAATTGCTGTGGTGCCGCCATCGGGCATTTTGATCAGTTTGATGATTTTAGCTACTGTGCCAACAGCAACCAAATCAGAAACAGCAGGATCTTCAACATTGCTGTCTTTCTGAGCCAATACCCCTACCAATTTGTCAGTTTTATAGGACTCCGATATGGCTTTAATGGACTTATCTCTTCCCACCGTTATGGGGATTACTACACCGGGAAATAAAACCGTGTTTCTCAGGGGAAGCAAAGGAATCTCAGTAGGAATAACCGTAGCCTCTGCTCCTTCCCCTTCTAAGTCATTCAAAGGAATAATCGGCACAAAATCCATTTCGTCTTCTTGCTGTAGATATCTATTCATTTTATTCCATTATTTTCTTGCGACAAATTGACACTCTTTGGTACTTAATGTAGACTACAAGAAGGTTTTTAGGCCCAATTGACTAATCTTAGAATCATAAGGCAAGTTTGATGCCACAAAAAATCCCGATGTAAAACACCGGGATAATTGAACAAAAAATAAGGCTGATTAAAGAGCAATTCCTACACCCAACTGCAAGGTTTTGCTTCTCCATTTATCTTGCTCCTGAATATCATTGATGTTGGTAAGACCTATCCCGTATCTACCATATAATCTCAAGCCAACTAGCTTTATTTGTGCACCCGCCATCATGGAAAAATCTCCGTTCTTAAATGCCCCAGTTGCATTTGCAGAAAAAGGCTTTGTGTTATCAATAAGAACCCCAAACTGTGGACCCACCTGAAATGTTAACCTCTTAAAAGGCTTGATGCTTAGTAAAAGCGGAATGGATAAATAGGTTAACCTAATATCTTGAAGATTACCTAGCGATGGTTGATATAAAACGGAAAGGTTAGTTGCCGAAGTTAAGTTCGTTTGACTCCATAACAATTCCGGTTGAAAACCGATCGACTTCGAAAGAGACAACTCTGAAAATAAACCCAAGTGGTACCCATATTCAAAACCTTGTTTAAATTGAAGCCCGGTGAGTCCTGTTATATTGCTCCCCACCTTTGCTCCAATCTTGAAGCCCTGCGCGTGAGTTACGTAAAGGCAGAATAAACATGCTGAGGCTAATATTAGTTTTTTCATAATTGATGATTTTTAAATAACAATTCAAATTAGTTTATAAGTTGAAAAAGAAAACTTAAAACGTTAGTCCGACCGAAATATTAAAGATGTGAGCTGTTTGATTGGCAGAGTTTGATTGACCTAAATAATACACCCAGTTATACCCACCCGTGAATGAAAAAATATTTTTATACCAAGTCAAAGATCCCGATGCTGAGAGTGTTTGTATGCTATACTGATACTGCACATCATCAGAATCAATTTTATATCGTTTTACAATTCTCTCAAAATCAATTTGACGATCACGCTCATCCCTAAACCTTGGAAGACCAATAGAAATACTTTCTGTGCTGTATTTCTGAGCACCGGCAATGATACTAACCTGCGGTGTAAAAATCAACATGTCATCCGAAAGCAAAACATCATTAAACGAAAATGCATGCGATAAAGAACCAATGATGGAAACATCGTTCAGCGTAATACGGGATGTATCCTTCACAAAAAGTGTATTTCCATTCAACCGAATAGGTATGGTTGTAGCATCCAAGTAATTTCCGGTAGCCCAGCCCAGTGCCAAAGAGGGCCGAATCCACGTTTTCCGGTACATGTAATACGCATACACATCATGATTGTATGGTGTTGCTATTGAATTTGCTGAGTTGGTCTTTAGATAATACGTATAAGAAATACCATACATTGATTTTTCACCAATATAGTCGTATGATGGAGTAATTGCTGTTTGGTAAATAGATGTTTGTGCATTTTGCTTTGCCATGTAAGCTGTAACACTCATTCCCAATCCCGATTTATGGAAATACGATAGCGAAGGCACAAATCCATTTAACGCTGAATTGGTTTGTTGAAAGTTGAAGGCTGTATTTTTTGCACTGAAAAGCTGATTGGTCACAGAAGCATTTACCATGAAAAAACTTTTTTCTTGATCAGCAGAATCCAACAAACCCTTAATGTCTGATAGCAAACTATCCTCTTTCATGGAATTGAGATCAGCACGAATGGAACTGGTATCAATTTTGTTTTGAGAGAAAGCCAATTGAAATCCTATCAATAAAATGAAAAGAAATGAAACGTTGGCCTTTTTAGCATTACAATACACGAAGAAGCAGTTTAACATAAGACGAACTTATGCATGTAAAGTTAAACTGTATAATTTAAGGGTTTGTTAAATCAAACCAGTTCCATGTAGGTAATCTCCGGCATGATGCCCACGCGACCTGGATAACCGAGAAATCCAAAACCGCGGTTTACATAAAGATGCTGATTGTCTTTTTTGTACAAACCTGCCCACTGACGGTATACATATTGAACCGGACTCCACCTGAAGCCAGGTAATTCAACACCGAACTGCATTCCATGTGTATGTCCAGATAAGGTTAAGTCAATATCTTTATAGCGTTTACATACTTCAGCATCCCAGTGACTTGGATCATGACTGAGTAAGATCTTAAAGGGATGGCCCTCTGCTCCCTGATAGGCCTTTTCCAAATCACCGTAGCGACTAAAATTTGCCTTAGCACCCCAATTTTCAACACCAATGATTGCTATTGTTTGCCCGTCTTTTTCAAGGGTTACATGCTCATTTAAGAGCAACTTCCAGCCCATCTGCTTATGAATACCTTTTAATGCTTTTAGATTGGCAATTTTTTCTTCCGAATTTTTCCACTGGTGATAATCTCCATAATCATGGTTTCCCAAAATACTATATACGCCAAGTGGAGCCTGAATTTGAGAGAATACTTCAACGAGACCTTCCATCTCAGTAGCTAAATTATTTACCAGGTCCCCTGTAAAAAAAACAAGATCGGGTTTCTGACTCATGATCTTCTCTATCCCTTTGGCAACTGCTTTCTTGTCTTCTAAGCTCCCGGAATGAACATCAGAAATTTGGATAATTTTCAACCCTTTGAATGAACTTGGAAGCGTTTCGAACTTCATTTGAACTTTTTCAAGACGATACCTGTACTTATTTCCAAATCCATAGAGTAAAGTGCCGAAAAGACCACTACCTGCACCAATACCTAACCAAGAAAGAAATACCGATCTGCTTATTCCAGAATCCAATGCTCCTGAATTGTTGTGTACAATTCCAATTGCCTTTGAACCACTCCACTGCAACAATCTCCTGATATCGTCTATGAGAAAGAATAAAGCTGCAATAAGTTTTGCAATGAAAAATAAAACAACGGTGGTGAAAATATAATTTTTCACGAACAGCGGCATTCGGTTGAATCCGATGATTGGAGTAACAATAAAAAGCGTTAATGCAACCGCAGTAAAAGACCAATAAATAAAATGAATAGGCACTCGTATGCGAGAAGAGAGTCCGGATGTTACCAATTTGAGCGATTGAAATACATAAAAATCAAGCGCTAGCATGACTAAAATAAAAACCCAAGAACCAAAAAGTCTTCTCATGGTTTAGAAATTAATGAATTCACTGAGTTGAGTCCGAATATCCAATATCGTTTTTTCATCGCTGATTTGGCCGTTGCTGTCTAAAAGCAGATCAACCTGTGATATGGGCAAGCGATTGGGATGAACAAAAACTTTTAAGTAATTAAGCGCCCCTGTTACATGCTCTAACCCACGAATATTTCCTCCTTTGCCCGTTGCCACACCCGTCAGTAATGCTTTTTTGGTAGGCCAGCATTTTTTGATATCGGAAATATCAATCATGTGCTTAAAAACCCCAGGGTAACTTCCGTTGTATTCAGGCAAAATAAAGATGAATTTAAGTGTAGGTATGAGTGCGTTTGCCTCAAAATCTTTGAAACTTTGGCTTTTATTGTCCATTTCCAAGCCCTCCAAGGTAAAAAGCTGCGCAGAAATCCCCTGTTTCCCTAATTCAGCAAGATAGAATTTACCCACCTTGAGAGAATTGCTATTTTCACGGTTTGTTCCAATTACAACACTATACATATCAATCATTTGTATACTAACATTATTTTAATTCGAATGTTCCCTAAAATAGTGCCGAAATTGTAAATTTGTCATCCTGTCATTAAAAAAAGGAATTTCATACATGGCCCGAATTATAGGTGTTGCAAATCAAAAAGGAGGAGTTGGGAAAACCACAACTGCTATTAATTTGGCGGCCAGCCTCGCTGTTCTTGAATACAAAACTCTTTTGCTTGACGCTGATCCGCAGGCAAATAGTACATCAGGTGTTGGTTTTGACCTGCAAAATGTTCAGCAAAGTATTTACGATTGCATGGTTGGGGATACAAAAGCCAAAGACAGCATATTGAAAACAGAAATTCCAAATCTAGATTTAATCCCTTCTCATATTGATTTGGTTGGTGCAGAATTGGAAATGATTAACTACCCCCAGCGGGAAAACGTTATCAAATCTTTGCTGAATGATATTAAAGATGACTATGATTTTATCATCATCGACTGCTCTCCTTCATTGGGATTGATAACAGTAAATGCATTGGTTGCTGCAGATAGCGTTGTCATTCCTGTTCAAGCAGAATTTTTTGCCTTAGAGGGATTGGGCAAGTTGTTGAACACCATTAAGATTGTACAAAACAGATTAAATACTTCGCTAGCGATTGAAGGAATTTTAATGACCATGTATGATGTTCGACTGCGGCTATGCAATCAAATTGTTAGTGAAGTGCGTCGTCATTTTGATGAGATGGTATTTAGTACCCTCATACATCGAAATTCTCGTTTGAGTGAGGCCCCCAGTGTAGGTAAACCTGCTATTTTGTATGATGCAGAAAGCAAGGGAGCTATCAACTACCTCAACTTAGCCAAAGAGATTCTTCAAAAGAACAACATGACCAAAATCAAAGAGTCTGAAAGAACCTTAAATATAGACGATGAGCAATAATACCAATAAAAATAAAGATGCCCTCAATAGGGGTATTCGGTCTCTTTTGGGTTCTATCGATTCTGAACTCAAAAATCCAACAGGAGATTTCAAATCTGAAGTTTTATCGCAAAAAACATCGGTTTCTAAAATTGCAATTGATGACATAAGTCCAAACCCCAATCAACCGAGGCAAGACTTTGACCCCAAGGCTTTGGAAGAATTGGCAGCATCGATCAAAATTCACGACATTATTCAACCGCTTACTGTTAAGCAATTGCCAAACGGGAAATACAAGTTGATAGCCGGTGAGCGCAGATGGAGAGCGGCTAAACTGGCAGGAATAACTTCGGTACCCGTCTACATCAGAGAAGCAGACGATAAAGTGTCTCTGGAATTGGGATTGCTCGAAAATTTACAGCGAGAAAACTTAAACGCCATTGAAATTGGCTTGAGCTATCAGCGATTGGTAGACGAGTGTAACATGACCCAAGAGGAAGTAGCTACTCGGATGGGAATGGACAGAAGTACTGTTTCCAACTATATCCGTATGCTTAAGCTACCCCCGGATATCATTGTAGCCGTAAGAAATGGAACCCTTTCGATGGGACATGCCAGAGCCTTGATTAATGCAGGTGAAGTTGACAAACAAATGTTTGTATTCAACAACATCATTTCCAAAAAACTTTCGGTTAGACAAACAGAAGATCTGGTCAAACAACTCTACAAGCCTGGAAAAAAATCAGGTGCCCAGAAGGAAAAGCAAGGTGGACAATTTCAAAAGATACAAGATCAAATTTCCAATCATTTTGGTACCAAGGTAAAAATTGATCACCAAAAAACCGGAAGAGGTAAGATAACAATGGAATATTATTCTGTAGAAGAATTGAATGCTCTATTGGAAAAAATGAATGTTCAAATACACTGATGAAATTTCATGGTAAGAACTGTTTTTTAACCTGGGGATTTGTCCTGCTCTGCCTTACAACCCTATCTGCACAGGAGTCAAAACTTCCTGCAGACACCACAAAGAAAGTAAAATCAGATGCTGCAAAAGCGTCAATACGCTCGGCAATCTTACCTGGACTTGGGCAAGCATTCAATAAAAAATACTGGAAAATTCCAATTGTGTATGGAGTTTTAGCTTTACCTGTTTCCACTTTCAATTACAACAGCAAGTGGTACGACAGAACACGTTTCGCCTATTCCGTTCGCGTAAACAGAGACACAGCCAGCTATTCTAAAATAGCTCCAGAATTGGTTCCCTTATCCAATGAATCACTTCGGTTGTACAGGAATGAATTTAGAAAAAACATGGACTTTTCTATATTAGGAATTCTAGTAGTATGGGGACTGAATGTGGTGGATGCAGCAGTAGATGGTCATCTAAGAAAGTTCAACATCAATGATGAATTAAGTCTGTACATAAAACCCTACACCACTCAGCCTCAGAATCCTCTTGGATTTTCAGCTGTGCTTCAAATTGGAAAATAGAATTTAAATTTAACAGCATGAAGATTGCATTGATCGGATACGGAAGAATGGGTAAAATCATTGAACAAGTGGCTCGTTCAAGAAATCATCAGATTGAATTGACTGTTGACTTGAATAATCTCCATGATTTTACTAAAGAAAATTTATCAAAAGTAGATGTAGCTATTGAATTTACTGGTCCGCATACTGCATTTGAAAATGTACAAAAATGCATTTCATATAACACCCCAGTTGTTTGCGGCTCAACCGGATGGCTAGATAAGCTGCCGATCATAGAAGAAGAAGTAAAAGACAAAAATGGAAGCTTCCTGTGTGCGAGTAATTTCAGCATTGGAGTGAACATATTCTTTGAACTCAATAAGAAGCTAGCTCAGTTGATGACAGCTCAGGATCAGTACCGAGCAGGAATTAAAGAAATTCATCATACTCAAAAATTAGATGCCCCTAGTGGGACTGCCATAACACTTGCTGAGCAAATTCTATCTGAAAATCATCGATATGAAAATTGGGTAACTGGTGAGGCAGAGCATGATAATCAACTTCCGATCTTGAGTGAACGCATCGACCCCTTTCCGGGTTGGCATGAGGTGAATTACAAATCAGATATTGATGATATACAAATCATACACAACGCACACAATAGAAATGGCTTTGCGGTAGGAGCTGTTATTGCTGCTGAATTTATTTGTAACAAAAAAGGTATTTTCACCATGCGTGATGTACTGGGATTTGGAAATTAAATTTAGATGCTGAATAAAAAAACACAATATGCCCTTCAGGCTTTGATGTACTTAGCTGAACAAAAAGAAGAAGGCCCTATTTTGATTTCTGAGATTTCAAAGAAAAAAAATATCCCTTTAAAGTTTCTTGAAAACATTTTATTGGAACTCAAAAAAGGAGGTATTCTTCAAAGTAAAAAGGGAAAAGGAGGAGGATATTATCTTGGGGCTGCTCCAAATCAAATTCCATTAGCAAAAATCATCCGAATGATTGATGGTCCCATTGCTATGCTTCCTTGCGCCAGTCTATACTTTTATGAACGCTGTAAAAATTGCGATGAAAAAAATTGTGGACTTCACGACACCATGGTTGAGGTAAGGGATGCCACCCTTAAAATTTTAGAAAATAAAACCGTAGCTGATTTAATCAAGTAATCAATTACGGCCAATCAATCATTTGTACCATCTGTTCTAGAAAGCGAGCATCGGTTTCATTAAATGCATCAAGCAAGTCACTATCAACATCCAAAACGCCTATAACATGTGCATCCTTAAAAATAGGAATCACGATTTCACTTTTAGATAAACTGCTGCAAGCGATATGGCCTGGAAATTTTTCAACATCGGGAACAATCAATGTTTGCTCATTCTGCCATGAAGTTCCGCAAACACCTCTCCCCTTCGCAATTCGGGTGCACGCTACAGGTCCTTGAAAAGGCCCCAAAACCAATTCATTTTTTTTCACCAAATAAAATCCTACCCAAAAAAAATTGAATTGCTCTTTTAAGGCAGCAACCAAATTTGCCATATTAGCTACCAAGTCTTTTTCACCGGATAGTAGAGCCTGTACCTGGGGTATCAAGGTAGAATATTGAGCATGCTTGTCTCCCTTAGTTATAATTAAATCTTCAGCCATGTTGAAATGTATCAGTCTTCTTTTAACAAAGATTCAATCATCAACTCAAATTCCTTTTTAAACTTCTCGTGGTGCTCTCCTGTAGCTGGGCCATCATACCCTGCATGTGTTTTTCGAACCGTCCCATCTCTACCTAAAACAATCATGGATGGGAACGCAACAATGGGCGTAAACTGCGGCAATGTCTTTTCCGTCTTCAATGAATCTGAAGACGTAACACCGGTTATTAAAATTGGATAGTCAACATGAAAACGCTTTTGAAATCGAGAAAGATTTTTCCGTGCTCTGGAAAAATCTTCTGAATATTCATACGCCAGTGCTATCATCTCTATCCCTTTATCTTTGTTCTTGGCATAGTACTGACTTAAGTAAGCTGTTTCGTCCATACAATTGGGACACCAAGAACCCATGATTTGGATCACCACGACTTTATTTTTGAAACGAGCGTCTTCTATGCTCACCCATTGACTATCCAGATTTAGGAATTTAAATTTCAAGGTATTTTCTACCCCTTTGAGTTTCATCTCAACATTTGAACCGTCTAATGCTACCTGCTCGGTTTTTTTGGCAACCCAGGATTGAGTTGAAGTGGGACCAGAAGCAAAAATTCCTTCAAGCTGATTGCCTGCGGCATTTATTGTAGCAGAGAAAAAAAATGCATGTGTACCATCAAAAGTGGTTAGGATAAGGGAATCACCAGAAACCTCTCCCTCTAAAAAACGGTAATCTCCTGTTGTGGTAAGAAATGTTCCTTTGAGCTTATTGCCTTCTTGTACAAACTCACCTATGGCAATGGATTGCCTACCCTCTTTATTGGTAAAAACAGTCTCCCATGTACCTGTGATTGAATGCAGGGGTGTTTGTACTTTCCAATCCAAGCGCTGGGTAGAACTGATCAGCTCAATAGGCATGGTTTGAATTCCTTTTGAAGTTTCTTTTATCCAGACCCCAAGATACCCACTTGATGTTTTTGCCAGTTTTAAATTGGCTTCAAAAAAAGGCATATTGATCAAAAGCGAATCGCCTTTTTCAATAATATCCTCTATCACCAATTGCTCATCAGCATTTGTGATTACCCAAGTACGCTTACCATTTTCTTTTTTCTCATTTACGATAAAACTCGGATTCAGACCATCGTCCCGTTTTACAACTGCACGATAAGAACCCTCCGGAGTTGTGGATTTACATGCAAAAGCAAAAATAATGAGGGAAAAAAATAAGTAACGTTTGATCATCTTTACTGTTTTATATTCTTGATCATATCGGCCGTCATGCTTTCCAAATCGTATTCTGGTTTCCAGCCCCAATCTTCACGTGCAGCAGCATCGTCTATGCTTTGAGGCCAGCTCTCTGCAATCTGCTGCCGGTAATCTGGTTCATAATTCAGCTGAAATTCGGGAATATGTTTCTGTATGGCCATTCCGATTTCAGCAGGCGAAAAACTCATTCCAGCTAGGTTATAGGACGTTCTCACACGAATTTTTTCTGCAGGAGCTTCCATCAATTCAATTGTAGCCCGAATGGCATCCGGCATATACATCATGGGCAAGTGTGTGTCCGCATTCAAAAAGGAGGTGTAGCGTTTTTTTTCTAGGGCAGCATGAAAAATTTCAACAGCATAATCTGTTGTTCCTCCACCTGGTGAAGATTTATAGCTGATTAAACCTGGATAGCGTAAACTTCGCACATCCACTCCAAAACGATGATGAAAATAATTACACCAAAACTCCCCGGCGTATTTGCTAATCCCATAAACGGTTGTAGGTTCGATGATGGTCTGTTGCGGACAGTCTTGCTTGGGTGAGGTGGGCCCAAACACTGCGATGCTACTGGGCCAATATACCTTTGTCAGTTTTTCTTCTTTAGCAATATCCAATACATTCAATAACGATTGCATATTCAAATGCCAGGCCAAAGGGGGATTTTTTTCACCCGTTGCAGAAAGGATAGCTGCAAGTAAATAAACTTGGGTTATGTTTTGGCGTATGACTTGCACATGAAGCATTTCTTTGTTCATCACATCTAACGCAACATAAGGGCCTGTACCTTTCAGGAGTTCATTTTCTTCTCGAAGATCAGAAGCAACTACATTAGCACCACCATAAATCTTTCTAAGTGCCAACGTAAGCTCAACTCCTATTTGTCCACTTGCCCCTATTACGAGTATCTTTTCTTTCTTCATGTATGCAGCTTATTCGTTTTGCAAACATAGATATTCTCTGTGAACCAGCATATCTTTGCAGCATGCGGGATTTTCTTAAGCCTCTCTTTAGTAACCAGTCGTTCGAAGAAAAGAATTTCTTTTTAATCGCAGGACCATGTGTAATTGAGAACAAGGATGTTCTTGAAAAAACTGCTTCCACCCTTGTCAAAATTTGCAAAACCTTACATATTCCTCTTGTTTTCAAGTCTTCTTATCGAAAAGCAAACAGAACAAGTGTACAATCATTTACGGGTCTTGGTGATGAAACTGGACTGAAATTGTTAAAAGAAATTGGTTTACAGTTTTCACTCCCCACAACAACAGATATCCATTCAGCCCAAGAAGCTGAAATGGCTGCTTCGTATGCAGACATCTTGCAAATACCTGCTTTTCTATGCCGGCAAACAGATTTGTTGGAAGCCGCAGGATATACTGGAAAAATCATCAATATAAAAAAGGGACAGTTCTTGAGTGGGGAAGCCATGAAATTTGCTGTAGATAAAATCAAACGAACTGGAAATTCAAAAATCATGTTAACCGAAAGAGGTACAACTTTTGGTTATCAAGATTTGGTAGTAGACTATAGAAACATTCCGATTATGAAATCGCTTGGTTTTCCTGTGGTAATGGATTGTACGCATTCCGTGCAGCAACCTAACCAAACCAGTGGTGTAACAGGTGGAAACCCAAGTATGATATCTACTATCGCCAAGGCAGCGATTGCCACAGGGGCCGATGGGCTATTCATTGAAACTCACCCCAATCCTGCTGAAGCCCTAAGCGATGGAGCCAACATGCTGGCATTGGAAAAAATGGAGGGATTGCTTGAAGAATTGGTAAAAATTAGAAAAGCAATTCTTTAGATCAATTGTAACGAAGAGGATTTCTCTTGCCCTGCAAGATGTAATTTTTTAAATTCATCCAAAAAGCCAAGATAAAGTAGAATAAAACAGGAGAGCCCAGCGTTAAGCAGGAAATGTAAATAAAGTATTTGCGAATAGTGGCAGTAGGAATTCCCATGATTTCTCCAATACGGGTGCAAACCCCAAAAACTTGCCATTCAATGAAACTTCTGATGCGATCCATTCCCAAATTTAGTCAATCCACCTTATTAATAGAACAGTTGGTAAGCCTAAATGAAATGATTAATTTTGCAGCGCCAAATTAAATTTATTACTATGGTATTCGACTTAGACTTGATACGAAAGACTTACAAGGAAATGCCTGCAAAGGTAGACGCTGCCAGAAAATCATTAGGAAAGCCCCTAACTCTTGCTGAAAAAATACTTTATGCACACCTTTGGAAAGGCGTGAAAATCAAAGACTTCGCAAGAGGAAAAGACTATGTAGATTTTGCACCTGACCGTGTAGCTATGCAAGACGCTACCGCCCAGATGGCTCTTTTGCAGTTTGATACAACTGGACGTAAAAGAGTTGCCGTTCCTTCCACTGTTCATTGCGACCACCTGATTGTTGCAAAAAAAGAAAGCAAGGAAGATCTTCAAAAAGCCATAACCGAGAACGAAGAGGTCTATAACTTTTTGTCCTCTATTTCCAATAAGTACGGAATAGGCTTCTGGAAACCCGGAGCTGGAATTATCCACCAAGTGGTTTTGGAAAACTACGCATTCCCAGGGGGTATGATGATTGGAACCGATTCGCACACTGTTAACGCGGGTGGATTGGGGATGATTGCGATTGGTGTGGGTGGTGCTGACGCTTGTGACGTGATGGCTGGATTAAGCTGGGAATTGCTGATGCCGAAATTGATTGGAGTAAAGTTGACCGGTAAATTAAATGGATGGACCTCACCAAAAGATGTTATTCTGAAAGTGGCCGGAATTTTAACGGTAAAAGGCGGAACCAATGCCATAGTTGAATATTTTGGTGAAGGTGCCACAAGCATGAGCTGCACCGGTAAAGGAACCATATGCAACATGGGTGCAGAAATCGGAGCTACTACTTCTACGTTTGGCTACGATGAAAGCATGGCACGTTACTTGAGAGCTACAGGAAGAGAAGACGTAGCAGATGCTGCTAATGAAATCAAAGAATATCTGACTGGAGACGCAGAAGTATATGCCAATCCGGAAAAATACTTTGATAAAGTAATTGAAATCAATTTATCGGAATTAGAGCCACATCTTAATGGTCCATTTACTCCCGATTTGGCTACCCCTATTTCTCAAATGAAAGAAGCAGCAGCCAAAAACAACTGGCCTACAAAAGTAGAAGTTGGATTGATTGGAAGCTGCACGAATTCTTCTTACGAAGACATCAGCAGAGCGGTGAGTCTGGCCAAGCAAGTAGCTGAAAAGGGATTGAAAACCAAAGCAGAATTCACCATCACACCCGGAAGTGAGCAAGTACGATATACCATTGAACGCGATGGATTCTTAGAAACGTTTGCACAAATTGGTGCTACTGTTTTTGCAAATGCGTGCGGACCCTGTATTGGTATGTGGGATAGGATGGGTGCTGAAAAACAGGAACGCAACACCATCGTACATTCTTTCAACAGAAACTTTGCGAAGAGAGCCGATGGAAATCCCAATACACTTGCTTTTGTTGCTAGTCCTGAATTGGTAACAGCCTTAGCTATTGCCGGAGACCTTACGTTCAATCCGTTAACGGATACCTTGATAAACGAAAAGGGAGAAGCCGTAAAGCTAGACCCACCATCTGGTGATGAATTACCATCCAAAGGCTTTGCTGTTGAGGATGCAGGCTATCAAGCTCCAGCTGAAGATGGCAGTTCAATTCAAATTGACGTTAAATCCGATAGCAAGAGACTTCAATTGCTCTATCCCTTTGCAGCATGGGAAGGAACTGACCTTAAGGGATTGAAACTACTGATCAAAGCAAAAGGAAAATGCACTACAGATCACATCTCCATGGCTGGTCCCTGGTTGAAGTTCAGAGGTCACCTCGACAATATCAGTAACAACATGTTGATTGGAGCGGTAAATTATTTCAACGAGAAAACAGACTCCGTAAAAAATCAACTTACTGGAGAATTTGGTACGGTTCCAGCTACACAACGTGCCTACAAAGCTGCAGGTTGCGGAAGCATCGTTGTTGGTGATGAAAACTATGGTGAAGGTTCGTCACGCGAACATGCCGCTATGGAACCACGCCACTTGGGTGTTCGTGTTGTGCTGGTAAAATCATTTGCCAGAATTCATGAAACCAACCTGAAGAAGCAAGGCATGTTGGCCTTGACATTTGCCAATAAAGAAGATTACGAGAAAATCCAGGAGGACGATATCATTGATATCAATGGACTCACTTCGTTCACACCCGGTAAACCACTTGAAATTGTTCTTAATCACAAAGACGGATCAAAAGATACCATTCAAGCATTGCATAGCTACAATGCGCAGCAGATTGAATGGTTTAAAGCGGGCGGCGCTTTAAACGTAATTCGCGCAAATGCAGTAAAATAAAGACATAACTACATTTATCCTAAGGGAAAGGGTTTCCTACCCTTTCCCTTTCTTTTTTTGTTCAAATTGTTGCACTTCCTTTGGAACGGCCTTTGGCGCAGGCTTTATTGAATCGGTTGATTTTAATGGACTTGAAGCGTTCACTGGTTTCATTTCGAGCTGACCGAAAATGAAATTTTCGGTTTTTAATACGGATCCTCCTGTTGGATCATAGTATGTCCACTTTCCATTTTTTACTTCAGCAGCTTCGTGTTTAATCACTTTTTCTATCATCAAATTCGGATTGTCGATGTCGGGTACAACAATGGTATCGTATGGATTTGAAGGATCCACCGACTTCCAACTTTCCTCCCTGAGCATATCGCCAATGCGGGTATAGTATTGCTGCTTACCATCACGGTATCCGCCTTTGTAAAATTCACGCGCAATGAGGTCTCCCATTAATGAAAAGCGAACCCAAGGCCCTTCTTTTTTATCGTCTTTAAAATATCCCTGTTCCTCAAATCCTGGCTCCCCCCTAACCTGCTCATAGCGAATAACCCAGGGACCTTGTTTAAATTTTTTTTGATCCAATCGATTGATGGTGTCTCCTTTTGGAGTGAGCTTATAGTCTGTCCATGCCTGAGCTATGGAAGAATTGCCTGCTCCCAAAAAAAGTATCCAAAGAGTGGATTTTACCAGGTACCTTTTTATCAGTTGATTATCCATAAATTGCATCACTGTTAAAATTATCAAATTCATTCGAAATGAAACTGCTTCGTTTTCAATTACACATTCTGACCGGCTTGATTTTTTTACTTACATGGAGTGCGATTGGTTTGATCGCCCAAGTAAAACCTTCGTCGGGAGAAGCCAGAGTTAACAGCTTGCAGACTAAAAAGACTCAAGCAGAAAATTCACCCTTCAAAGATGTTGCATTTAGAAATATTGGCCCTTCTATAATGGGAGGAAGAGTAGTGGATATCGAAGTGAACCCAACGGATCCAACGGAATTCTATGTAGCATATGCCACTGGCGGACTTTGGCATACACAGAACAACGGTCAAAGCTTTACACCCATTTTTGATAAGGAAGCCTTTATTGGGATTGGAGATATTGCCATCAACTGGAATAAAAGAATGATTTGGATTGGTACGGGTGAAGTGAATAGCAGTCGCTCATCCTATGCAGGTATTGGTGTGTATAAAAGTTCAGATAATGGTAAAACCTGGGAGTACCTTGGTTTGCCGGAGTCGCATCATATTGGAAAAATACAATTGCATCCAAGCAATGATCAAGTTGCATGGGTGGGTGTACTGGGACATCTTTATTCAGGCAATAAAGAACGTGGCGTTTATAAAACGTTGGATGGCGGTAAAACTTGGAAACACACGCTGGCTATTGACGAGAATACCGGAGTGGCAGAAATGGAAATCAATCCGGCTAATCCGCAAGAGTTATATGCATCCAGCTGGCATCGTCTTCGCAAAGCCTGGAATTTCATTGAAGGAGGAACCCGCTCGGGCATTTACAAAAGCAATGATGGTGGAGAAACATGGGCACTGATTACCGGAGTGAATTCAGGATTTCCACAGGGAGAAGGTATTGGTAGAATCGGTGTTGCAGTATATGCTAAGAATCCGAATCTTGTTTATGCAGTAGTGGATAATTACAATCTAAAACCAGATACCTCTAAACCCGATACCTCCAGGATAACGACGAAAGAATTAAAAAGTATGGATGTTGCATCATTTTTAAAGTACAGTGATGTTGCGCTTGAGCGCTTCATACGAAGCAGCGGACTGGCCTCCGCATTCACAGGAGCAAAAGGGTTGAGGGAATCCATTTCAGCTGGTAAAACAACTCCGCAGGATTTATACCAATTCATATACGAAGAGGGAGCTGGACCATCCGCAAATGAAATTTATGGATGCGAAGTATATAAGAGTGTAGATGCAGGTAAAACCTGGATGAAAACACATCAGAAATCCATTGGCATATACAATACGTTTGGATATTATTTCGGCAAAATATTTGTTTCTCCCGTTGATGCTAACAAGGTGGTCATTCTAGGAGTTAATGCAAATGCTTCTACCGACGGCGGTATTACATTTACATCGATGGATAAAGGGAATACCCATGCAGATTGGCATGCTTTGTGGATCAATCCGTTAAAAGATGATCACATGATTGCTGGTAACGACGGCGGCTGCAATATCACGTATGATGCCGGTAAGAACTGGTTTAAAGCAAACACACCTTCAGTTGGACAGTTTTATGCCATTCAGGTTGATAATGAAAAACCCTATAATGTATACGGCGGGCTTCAAGACAATGGATCTTGGTATGGACCTTCTAATCACAAAGAATCAATTGATTGGACCGATGATGGTCAGTATGGATACAAACGCATGAACGGAGGGGATGGAATGCAAGTTCAGGTTGATCCACGTGATGCCAATACAGTTTATACCGGTTCTCAATTTGGTGCCTACATGCGTTTCAGCAAGAAAGGTGGTGCCCCAAAATACCTCAGACCACAAGGCGGTAGCCTCACAGAAGCCAAAAATAGATTCAATTGGCAAACGCCTATTTTACTATCTAAGCATAATGCTGACATCCTCTATATGGGTGGAAATTATTTATTCAGGAGCATGAACAAAGGAGATGAATTTGCTAAAATCAGTGGCGATTTATCCAATGGCAAGAAACCAGGAGATGTTCCATTTGCAACCCTCACTACCCTTTCTGAATCGCCATTTAAATTTGGACTCATTTATGCAGGCACAGACGATGGCGTTGTTTCCGCAACAAAGGACGGAGGTACTACCTGGACTCGTTTAGGTACAGGAGATAAAAAGGGTGTTGGCGGACTTCCTCAAGGATTATATGTTAGTCGCGTCATTTCCTCCCAACACAAAGAAAGTCGGGTCTATGTAACCTTAAATGGATACAGAGATGATCATTTTGATGCGTATGTTTTTGTAAGTGAAGATTATGGGAACAGCTGGAAAAGAATTGGATTGGATTTGCCCCTTGAACCGGTAAATGTGATTCGTGAAGATCCCAAAAATGAAACTATTCTGTATGTTGGAACAGATGGCGGTGCTTATGTGAGCATCAATAATGGAAATCAATTTTCACTTTTTACCAATGGTTTGCCGCATGCTATTCCTGTACACGACATTGTGATTCAAGAAAGAGAAAATGAAATTGTTTTAGGAACACATGGCAGAAGCATTTACGTAGCCTCATTGAGTTCTATTCAAGATAAAGCCAAAAAATAAATCGAATACAGTTTAGGCCTTTTTAAAATACTGGAGAGCCAGGTTGTATCCCTGCATGCCCAATCCACAGATTGTTCCTTTGGCTTTTGCAGAAACATGAGAGATTTTTCTAAACTCCTCACGTGCATGAATATTGGATATATGCACTTCAACAACAGGAGTTTTGATAGACGCAATGGCATCTCCTATGGCTACTGAAGTATGCGTATACCCACCAGGATTGATGATGATTCCATCGCAATTAAATCCATGTTGCTGAATAGCATCAATCAATTCACCCTCTATGTTGCTTTGAAAATAAACCAGTTCAATGTCTGGATTATCGGCTTTTAATTCAGACAAATAATCATCAAAGCTTTGATTGCCATACACGTCGGGCTCTCGCTTCCCGAGTAAATTTAAATTAGGTCCGTTGATGATGGCAATACGTTTCATGCTTCAATTTAAACAATTAATTGTTGTTGATCATGGAAATGAAATCATCAAAGAGATAACGGCTGTCGTGCGGACCTGGCGTAGCTTCTGGGTGGTATTGAACCGAGAAGGCAGGTTGATTTTTCAATCGAATCCCTTCAATGGAATCGTCGTTCAAATTGAGATGTGTAATTTCTATTTTATCCGATTTGCGAACAGAATCAGGATCCACTGCAAAACCGTGGTTCTGCGTTGTGATCTCGCAGGTTCCGGTGAGTATATTTTTTACCGGATGATTGAGTCCACGGTGGCCATGATGCATTTTAAATGTAGGTATGCCATTGGCCAATGCCAGTAGCTGATGCCCTAAGCAAATTCCAAAAACCGGTTTTTTAGTGGCGAGTATTTTCTTTACCGTTTCTATGGCGTAGTCCATGGTTGAGGGATCACCAGGTCCGTTTGAAATAAAATACCCATGTGGTTCAAACTTCTGGAGTTCTTCAAACGGAGTTCGCGCAGGATGAACCCGAACATAGGCTCCACGATCAGACATGCACTTGATGATGTTTCGTTTTACACCAAAGTCAAGAACTGCAATACGAATAGCAGAGGCAGGATCTCCCATGTGATATACATCCGATGTGGTAACCAAAGACGCTAACTCCAATCCGTCCATGCTGGGTACTTTTTTGAGTTCCCCCTTTAGCCAATTGACGTCGGTATTCTCAGAAGAAATAATGCAGTTCATGGCTCCTTTTTCGCGTATATGAGTAACCAGAGCTCGGGTATCTACATCTTCGATAGATACTATATTTTGTTGAACAAGATATGTATGAAGAGAGTCGGTTGCTTGGATACGGCTGTAGCGTTCTTCTAAATTTCTTCCGATCAATCCCCTGATCTTCACGGACTCACTTTCTACATCTTCGGTCTTCACACCATAATTTCCGGTATGCACATTGTTCATGATGAGAACCTGCCCATAATAACTTGGGTCTGTAAAAACTTCCTGGTATCCGGTCATTCCGGTATTGAAGCAGAGCTCTCCAGAAGTTGTTCCTATTTTTCCAAACGATCGACCATGAAAAACCATGCCGTCTTCTAATAGCAGGACGGCGGGAACAGCATTTACTTCCAGTGTTGGCATTGAGATTGATTTGCGTGCAAAATAAAAAAGGCAGGACCAAATGACCTGCCTTTCAGACGATAAGTTATCAACATGTGATTATTCTGTTGGGGATGACTCTTCAGAAGCTTCGGATTGTGCCGGAGTTTCTTTAGCTTTTTCAGGAGCTGCTGCTTTTTTCTTGCCTCCACCACTTCTTCTTGTCTTTTTAGCTGGAGCTGCTTCAGAAACAGACTTTCCATAGATTTCATTGAAATCTACCAGTTCAATCATGCCACGTTCTGCATTATCACCCAAACGAATACCCAACTTGATGATGCGGGTATATCCACCGGGGCGTGAAGCAACCTTTGGACCGATTACGGTAAAAAGTTCTTTTACAGCTTCTTTATCCTGGAGGTAAGAGAAAACAATGCGGTGGTTGTGCATGATTTGCTCTTTGCTTTCCGTTTTCTTTGTTTTGGTAATCAAAGGCTCAATGAAAGCACGAAGTGCTTTTGCTTTAGCCAATGTGGTTACGATGCGCTTGTACTTTATAAGCTGTGAAGCCATATTGGACATGAGCGCTTCGCGATGGGCTTTTTTTCTGCCCAGGTTGTTGATTTTGTCTCCGTGACGCATGACTGTTGTTTTTAAAGCTGTACCGTGTCAGGAATTACAGCCTGTTTTTTAATTAAAATTCATCTACATCGATACCCAACTTAGCAAGGTCCATACCAAAGTGAAGACCGCGCTCTTGAAGCACCTGCTCGATTTCAGAAAGAGATTTTTGACCGAAGTTTCTGAATTTCATCAGATCCTCTTGCTCGTATTGAACCAACTGGCTTAAGCTGTTAATTTTTGCAGCCTTTAAGCAGTTGAATGCACGTACAGAAAGATCAAGATCTTCTAAAGGAGTTTTCAAAACTTTCCTGAGTTGGAGAGTTTGTTCATCTACTAGATCTTCTTTCTTCTCTTCTTTATTATCGAAAGTGATATTTTCATCCGTGATGATCATCAAATGCTGAATCAAGATTCTTGAAGCTTGTTTCACAGCATCTTCAGGGTGAATGGTACCATCGGTAACCACGTCCAAGATCAATTTTTCGAAATCCGTTCTTTGCTCAACGCGTGTATTTTCAATCGCATACTTTACATTCTTTATGGGTGTAAAGATGGAATCGATAGGAATATATCCAAATGGAACATCTTTGATTTGATTGTCTTCAGCAGGAACATATCCCCTTCCCTTTGAAATATGAAGTTCAATGTTCAATTTGGCTGAAGAATCCATTGTGCATATCAGCAATTCAGGATTCATGACTTGGAATGTTCCAGTCACCTCGTCGATCATACCAGCAGTAAACTCAGATTTCCCTTTGATGGAAAGAGTGAGCTTTTCGGTTTGTACGTCGTGGTCAAGAATCTTCTTAAAACGAATTTGCTTTAGGTTGAGGATGATTTCAGTTACATCTTCTACAACACCTTTGAGGGTAGCAAACTCATGGTCTGCGCCTTCAATGGCTATACCAGTGATAGCATATCCTTCAAGTGAGTTGAGCAGCACCCTTCTAAGGGCATTGCCGATGGTTACACCATAACCGGGTTCTAGAGGCTTGAATTCAAATTGAGCTTCGAATTCGTTTGCTTTCTGAAGGACGATTTTGTCCGGCTTCTGGAAATTTAAAATGGCCATATTTAAATTTCTGTTTTTTGCTGTTGATCCCGATGTTACTCAGGAAACGGGTGATATGAAAACCCAATCCCGGAATGGTTCCGGCTTGGGCAGATTACTTAGAATACAATTCCACAATGAGCTGCTCTCTGATGTTCTCAGGAACATTCTCTCTTTCAGGATACGCAACAAACGTGCCTTTCATTTGAGCTTCGCTGAAATCAACCCATCCAATTTTTGGATTTTTAGGTCTCATCATGGTTTTAATGTTTTCACTTTCCTTGCTTTTGATCGCTATGGAAATAACATCTCCTGGCTTCAGTTGAAAAGATGGAATGTTTACAATTACATCATTTACGGTGATGTGCTTGTGAGATACCAACTGACGAGCAGAAGGTCTTGATGGGGCAATACCCATTCTATAAACGGCATTGTCCAAGCGTGCTTCAAGAAGCTTGATCAGGTTTTCACCTGTAACCCCTTTCAAGCGAGCTGCTTCTTCAAACGTTTTGCGGAATTGACGCTCCAATACACCGTACGTGTATTTTGCTTTCTGCTTTTCCTTCAACTGAACGGCATATTCACCCAACTGCTTACGCTTACGTTGAGCTCCATGCTGTCCGGGAGGATTGCTGTTTTTATCAAGGTATTTTCCGTTGCCTAAAATCGGCTCACCGAAAATTCTTGAAATTTTTGTTTTTGGACCAGTGTAACGTGCCATGTTTCTTTTTTTTGATTTTTTATCAAAGACTTCGGATTATGAAAAAATCATAAAACTGAATCCGGAGCCGTGGTTATAAATAATTGACTATACTCTACGTTTTTTGGGTGGACGACAACCGTTGTGAGGAAGTGGGGTAATGTCTTTAATCATTACTACTTCGATACCAGAATTCGCCAACGCACGAATTGCACCTTCACGACCGGCACCTGGACCCTTAACATATACATCTACACGCTTTAACCCAGCTTCCGTTGCTACTCTCGCAGCATCTTGAGCCGCCATCTGAGCTGCATAAGGAGTGTTCTTTTTAGAACCTCTGAAACCCATTTTACCAGCACTGCTCCAGGAAATAACCTGTCCGGCTTTGTTGGTTAAACTAATGATGATGTTGTTGAATGTGGCGTTGATGTGGGCATCTCCTGAGGCATCCACCTTTACCACTCTTTTCTTTGCAGCTGCTTTTGCACTGACTTGTTGCGCTTTTGCCATAATTTTTAAAAATAGGTACTCAAAAATTTAATCAACCTTTCGGTCCCGATCACCCCTCGCCTGCACCCGGTTTCCGGCGATGATCAGTTGGTATTGGTGCTGTATTCAGAAAGCAGATGCATGATGTACATTCCGCTTTTTGTTTATTTCTTAGGCGCCTTCTTCTTACCCGCAACTGTCTTCCTCTTTCCCTTTCTAGTGCGGGAATTGGTTTTGGTACGCTGACCTCTTACCGGTAAACCTTTTCTGTGGCGAAGACCACGGTAACAAGCGATATCCAATAAACGCTTGATGGACATCTGAACCTCTGAGCGAAGCTGACCTTCAACTTTAAACTCGTTGGTAATGATGTTACGTATTGCATTTAATTCATCATCGTTCCACTGATTTACCTTCTTGCTGAAATCAATCCCTGCTTTGGAAAGAATGTATTGAGCGGTAGATTGTCCGATTCCATAAATATAGGTTAGGCCTATCTCACCTCTTTTGTTTTTGGGTAAATCGATACCTGCAATACGAGCCATATAATTTTTATTGAGTTTTTTTAATGAATGAATTAACCCTGACGCTGCTTAAAGCGAGGATTCTTTTTGTTGATTACATACAGCTTTCCCTTGCGGCGAACGATTTTGCAATCTGTACTGCGTTTTTTGATGGATGCTCTTACTTTCATCTTATGTGTTTTTAGCTCTGTTGAGCAATTTTTTACTTGTGTCTGAAAATGATTCTTCCTCGTGTTAAATCATAAGGACTCATCTCCACCCCCACTCTGTCGCCTGGTAAAATACGGATGTAGTGCATCCTCATTTTACCAGAAATGGTAGCCAAAATTTCGTGACCATTTTCGAGCTTCACTTTGAACATGGCATTGCTAAGTGCTTCAATAATAACGCCGTCCTGTTTGATCAGATCTTGTTTGGCCATAGTTTTTGGGAGCGCAAAGATAAGATAATCAATGCAATTGTAAAAAAAATTAGAGGCATATTTTGGGGCTAAAAGAATCCCTCAGCTTATGATAGCTGAGGGATGAAACGCAGGTGGGCGTAAATCGATTACAAATAATTGATAATCATTTATTTAATTACATTCCTGGAAACCAAGGCCTTCCGATAATTTCTCCTCGGAACGGCCAAGGAACTGCCAACAAGAGCAGAATGAACGCAATCAGAAAATACCGAAATGCTTTTTTGTATTTCACCTCATCCGTAACATCTTTTTTAGCCATCCCTCTACCCAATGTAATTAGCAAAGTGGCCAAAATCATGGAAGTGGGATGTTCTACTTGAAAAAACCGCAAAAAGGGATCCTTCATTACAGAAACACCTTCTTCCCTAATAAAGGTAAGCAGACCATATCTTCCAAGCAACCATTGGTATAATCCCAAAATAAGGGTGATATGCGAAGCTATCATGGTAAACAACCAAAGCTTGGCATCTGCAGACGAAAATGATTTCCCCCCTCTCCATCCCGCAAAACTTTTTACGATTGAAAGAACGAGCAGTATAACGATAATCCACCTTAGTAAATTATGCACGTGCAATAATCCTGTTTCCATATTCTTGATTTGTAATCCAAATGTAATTCATCAATTCCAATTATTGCAATTCGTTCAAAAGGCTTGAGCTTTCTTTATAAATTGCACCATGCCCCCACTTCAATTTAAACTGGAAAAGACAGACCTGCTTTCCAAAGCCAGAGCCGGAACCATAACAACCGATCACGGAACGATTCAGACTCCTATTTTTATGCCAGTGGGAACAGCAGGAACTGTAAAAGCAGTAAGCCAACAGCAATTAACTCAGGATGTAAAAGCTCAAATTATATTAGGCAATACGTATCACCTTTATTTACGTCCAGGTACAGAAGTACTTGAACATGCTGGAGGTCTGCATAAATTCAATGGATGGCAAAATCCAATCTTAACAGATAGTGGCGGCTATCAAGTTTTTTCATTGGCCTCCAATAGAAAAATTTCCGAAGATGGCGTTCTTTTTCAAAGCCATATTGATGGATCCAAACATTTATTTACTCCGGAAAAAGCCATCGACATTCAACGTTCCATCGGCGCAGATATCATGATGGCATTTGACGAATGTCCTCCCTACCCTTCTGAATACGCGTATGTAAAGTCATCCATGGAATTAACACATCGCTGGCTTGATCGTTGCATGAACCACTTTAATCAAACCGAAAACAAGTACAACTACAGTCAGAATCTATTCCCCATTGCCCAAGGAGGCACATACAAGGACCTTCGTAAAGCATCTTGTGAATACATCGCTGCTCAAGACACAACAGGAAATGCAATTGGAGGTTTAAGTGTTGGTGAGCCTACCGAACTGATTTATGAAATGTGCAGTTGGTCTTGCGAACACCTGCCAGAAAATAAACCTCGCTATTTGATGGGTGTTGGAAAGCCAGAAGATCTATTGGAATGCATTGGTCAGGGTGTTGACATGTTTGATTGCGTAATGCCAACCCGAAACGGAAGAAACGCCATGTTATTCACGACCCAAGGCGTGATCAATATCGATAATAAAAAATGGGAGAAAGACGATCAGGTCATAGACCCCGGATTGGAAAATGAATGTTCGCAATATTATTCAAAATCCTACCTCAGACATCTAATCAAAAGCAAGGAGATATTGGGACTCACCATTGCTAGCATTCAAAACTTAGCTTTTTATATGTGGTTGGTAACCGAGGCTCGTTCTCATATTCTTTCCGGTGATTTCTATTCCTGGAAAAAAGATATTTTACCTGTCATCACAAGAAGATTATAAACGGATTTCACTAATTTAACATTCATATCAATTTTTGATTTTCATGAAACTTCAAGCACTTGCGATCCTCTTCTTTTTTTCGTTTTTACAAAGCAGTAAATCACAAGATCTTTCTTTTTTTGAAAGACAATTGTTCATCCTAAATGAAGACACACTTCCTTGCAGAATTTTAACCCCCATCAACTACCAAGCAGGAAAAAAATATCCTTTGGTCGTTTTTCTACATGGTGCTGGCGAAAGAGGGAGCGACAATGAAGCACAATTGAAATGGGGTGCAGAATTATTTTTGGATTCAGCAAACCGTGCTAAATACCCCGCCATTGTTATTTTCCCTCAATGCCCAACCAACGACAAATGGGCAGAATACAACAAGACATCTAGCAGCGACAGCACCGGCTATAGTTATTCTTCTGATGCGCCAATCCGAAAATCATTGAACCTCGTCAGCAGCTTTATCGACACCCTGTTGAAATCGGGTCAAATTGATATCCAGCGTGTTTACCTAGGTGGATTATCCATGGGTGGCTTTGGTACCTACGAACTTTTATGGAGAAAACCCAATACGTTTGCTGCAGCACTGCCCATTTGTGGAGCTGGCAATCCTGCTAAAATAAAAACGATTCGAAAAAATTTACCCGTTTGGATTTTTCATGGCGATAAGGACAATGTAATTCCCGTAGCCAATTCAAGGCTGATCTATGGATTACTTAAAAACAACAATCCAAAAATTAAATACACGGAATATCCTGAAGTTGGACATGACAGCTGGAAAAACGCGTTTGCAGAACCACGTTTAATGGAATGGCTTTTTGCACAAAAGCTTACGAAAGGGAAAACGAATTAAAACTGAATTGAATAACCAATTTGTAAATTTCGAGTGGCAGCGGGATTGTAAAATCTTCCGCCAAATGCATTGATATCATTGCCCAGACTATACGCACGATTTGTGATGTTATCTCCTATCAAGTAAATATTCGATTTGAATTTCTTGTGATTCATACGCAATCCTATTTTTATTTGCCACAATTCATACCCCTCAGCAAAAAATGTATTGGCATCGTTTAACGGGGTTTTCCCCAACCGATTGTAGGATGCGTTCAAATAAAGTTTTGAAAAAAATTCAGCCTGAATGGTGCTTGCATACATTTCTTTAGGAACGCCTGTTAAGGCATTACCGGAATAATTGTTTACTCCCAATGTGTACTGAACAAATTCAAATCGGTTCCGTGTATAAGACTGCCTCCAAACCCAATTGCTAAACCAGCTTTTGTTTGGACGTATCAATACCCAATTGCTCTCCAATTCTAGTCCCTTTTGAGACACACTTCCGGCATTGATAAAATACTCAGCTCCGGCTGAATTCACTTGCCGAACAATCGCATCTTTTAATTCAAATTGAAAAAGAACTGCACTCAGAAACAAACGGTTTCTCAAACCAGACATTTTCACACCCACTTCCTTGTTCCAGCCATACTCGGCCTGAAGGCCTTCAAAAATTCCTCCTGCGGAAGGTCTGATTTCGGCTACCGTTGGAGAGGAATACCCTTTTACCCATTGGGCGTAAATAGTCAGCTTTTCAATTGGATGAATAGACAACGCTATTCGTGGCAGCGCTTGTGGATTGAAATTGATTTTTTTCTCACCAGACACAGGTAAACCTTTTGTTCTTTCCAAAGAATAATCAAACCCATTTAAACTAATTCCACCTTGAAAATTGAGAATGGGAATGGGATTTAATGAAACCTGAGTAAAAACAAATTGCTGCGCTGCAATGATCCGATCGCTTACTTTATTTCCATCAGATACACCGCGGTTGTTTCCAGAACTATCGATCCGATAATTCCCTCGCTGCACTTCTACACCGCTCGTCCATTGCAATGGAATTTTTCGATTGGTCTCGTATACCAATTTGTTTCGAATGCCCACATTCCCTTCGTTTCTTTTTTCAAAATTGGTGATAAAGGGATTGGCAAAACCGGTAATCGATGTAGTAAGTGAGGATACTATTTTCCAATTTTCATTCAATGCATATTGATTGGAATATCCCAACAATAAGGTCTGGTTTCGAATAGAAGCTCGCTGCTCAATTGCAGAGGGCAATACAGCAGTTGCAGGCCTTGATTGTCGGGGATTTGCCAAAAGTTGCGCTTGAGTTAAACCACCAGGAGTTTTATAAAAAAGATCTGCCAGAAGCAATAAAAAATCAGACTGACTTTTTTCACTGTTTTTCAATTTCACCGAAAGCATGATGTTATCTTTTCTTAGACCGCTATGAATCCGATATCCATCCGCTTGAGTATGTCCTTGCATCACCTGTATAGAGATAGTAGAGAGTTGTTTTTGATAGCTGGCATTTTGAATAACAGTTCCAAACCTTCCACCTGTAAGCGCGAACGAAAACGAAGAACTGTCGCCCTCCCCTGCATTTGTTGTGTTCAAAAGAACAGCACCTCCTGTACCTCCACCATAATAGGAACCCGCTGGACCTTTTATTATTTCTGCACCAGAAATCATGTTTGCATCCAATAGATTCAAATACGTATTTCCCCCTGCGTCTGTCAAAATGAAATCATCCAAATACAGCTTCACGTTTCGCACGCCAAATGGAGATCGCAGTAAACTCCCACGAATCGATAAACGATAACTTCCTGGAGATCGCTCTTCCAATCGAACTCCTGCAACTGTATTGAAAGCAGGTACTAAACTTTGAGCTGATGTGAATTGAAGAGCAGCTTTATTCAATTTGGATACAGATGCTGGCAAGGCTAAAAGACTTGAATTGGTTTCATAGCCTTTCACTACAATTTCTTCCAGCCTCTGGGAGCTATCGCTTTTTGCTTGAGCGAATGCATTGAAAGAAATGAAAAGAAAACAACAGTATATGAATACAGATTTAACCATATGATTTGCCATAAAAAAGCCCGGTGATGTTCCGGGCTCTGAATTTTATTTCTGGATATACATAACTTCTTTGACCAGCTTCACAGTTCGAGCTACGTCTGGAAGATACGCGGCAACTAAATTAGGTGCATAATGCATCGGAGCATCTGCAGCTGTAATTCTGCGTATAGGAGCATCCAAATAATCAAAAGCCTCTTTTTGAATACGGTATGTAATTTCGGAAGAAACAGATGCAAATGGCCATTGTTCTTCAACGATAACCAATCGGTTTGTTTTTTTAACGCTCTCAAAAATGGTTTGCCAATCTAAGGGCCTGATCGTTCTTAAATCGATTACTTCCGCACTAATGCCTTCCTTTTCCAATTCCTCCGCTGCTCCCAGTGCCACTTTCATCATTTTATTGAAAGAAACAATGGTCACGTCTCTTCCAGATCTTTTGATATCTGCTTTGCCGATGGGTATCAAGTATTCCTCTTCAGGAACTTCTCCTTTCTCTCCATACATAACTTCGCTCTCCATGAAAACAACTGGATCATCATCCCGAATGGCACTCTTAAGAAGTCCCTTCCCATCATATGGATTAGAAACAGAAATCACCTTTAAACCTGGGATGTTTGCGTATAGACTTTCAAAAGCTGTAGAGTGCTGAGCTCCTAATTGACCGGCAGAGCCATTGGGACCTCTAAATACAATAGGACATCCTACTTGACCTCCACTCATAGCCAACATTTTTGATGCTGTATTGAGTATCTGATCTAATGGCAAAGCAGCAAAGTTCCACGTCATGTATTCTACGATAGGCCTCAAGCCATTCTGCGCAGCACCTACAGCAACAGCCGTAAATCCAAGTTCCGCAATGGGTGTGTCGATTACACGTTTGGGACCGAATTCGTCGAGCATACCCTGACTAACCTTGTAGGCTCCATTGTATTCAGCAACTTCCTCGCCCATCAGGAATACACGTTCATCCCTTCTCATCTCCTCTTGCATTGCCTCCCTTAGCGCTTCTCGAAATGCAATAATTCTGGCCATAATTGACGTTTAAAACTGCTGCAAAAGTATTGCAAGGGAGGGATTTCAACAAAAGATGTTTGTGCGGAAAATTATCAAAAATAAAAACCCCGCTTCTGCGGGGTTTTTATTTTCAGGCGTAAAATTCAACTGGATGTGGTTTCATTATACTGGACGCCTGCAGCTTTATCTAGGATTGGATTTTTGTTTTTTTAGGTATTGGATTTAGTGGTTGGGGGCTTAGATTGGAATGGGTCTCAGCGTTTTCGCTTTGACAACTCTAATCTAATTTCTTATCTGTGACTCTTATAGCATTTTTACGAGAAAGAAATAAGATTACGTATTAACACGGAATACCAATAGAATGGACTACTGAATGTACATCTATCAACAGAAAACCAATAGCAAAAACTAGTGTGTTTCAGGAGCAAGAGACCAATGTTCAGGAGATCTCCACAATCCGGATAACAACAATTCTCTCATGAAGAAAAATTCTTTTGGTAACCGATCGTACATCCTGGCAAATAATTCTTCATGTGCCATGATTTCGTTTTTCCACAACTCCCGATCAACATCCATCACCATCTCGTATTGCTCTCTGGTAAACCTTAAATCCCCCCATTCGATGTCTTCGTAACGTGGTACCCATCCGATGGGACTTTCAATGGAAACCTGTTCTCCGTATACTCGTTCTACCACCCATTTCAACATGCGCATATTATCTGCGAAACCTGGCCATAAAAAATTTCCATCTTTATCTTTCCGAAACCAATTCACTCCAAAGATGCGAGGCGGATTGGGAATATTTCTACCCAACTGCAACCAATGATTGAAATAATCTGCCATATGGTATCCACAGAACGGCAACATGGCAAAGGGATCCCTTCTTACTTTTCCAACTTCTCCAAATGCAGCAGCTGTAGTTTCAGAACCCATGGTTGCAGCCAAGTAAACTCCAAAATTCCAATTAAAGGCCTGATAAAGTAAAGGGATAGTATTTGTTCTTCTACCTCCAAAAATGAATGCACTAATGGGAACCCCTTCTGGATTTTCCCATTGGGCATCTATACTCGGACACTGATGCGCCGGTGCAGTAAACCGCGCATTAGGATGTGCAACCGGAGTTCCTTTAGAAGGATCATGCAACTCCCCTCTCCAATTGTATACTTCTTTTGGAGGCTCTTTGGTCAATCCCTCCCACCACAAATCCCCGTCTGTAGTTACTCCCACATTGGTAAAAATGCTGTTCTTTTTTAAAGCCTCCATGGCGTTGGGATTGGTTTTGGTATTGGTTCCCGGGGCAACACCAAAATATCCATACTCCGGATTGATAGCATATAACCTTCCATCTTTTCCGGGTTTAATCCACGCAATATCATCTCCCACTGTTGTTACCTTCCAGCCATTCATGTCTTTTGGAGGAATCAACATAGCAAAGTTGGTTTTCCCGCACGCACTAGGAAAAGCAGCAGCCACATATGTTTTTCTTCCTTTGGGATCCTCAACTCCTAAAATCAACATATGCTCAGCCAACCAACCTTCTTCTTTTCCCATTACCGAGGCAATACGCAAGGCAAAACATTTTTTCCCCAACAAGGCATTTCCACCATATCCAGATCCATAGGATACAATGGATCGATCTTCGGGATAATGAACGATGTATTTTGTAGTGGGATTGCATGGCCAAGGAACATCTGCTTGTCCAGGCTCCAATGGCGCTCCCAAAGAATGTAGACATTTGATGTATTCATCACTACTTCCCAATTGCTCCAAAACTTTGGTTCCTACGCGAGTCATGATGTGCATGTTCACCACAACATAAGCAGAGTCGGTAACCTGAACGCCGATTTTAGATAGAGGCGAACCCAAAGGACCCATACAAAAAGGTATAACATACATCGTTCTTCCCTTCATTGATCCTTGAAACAAGGCTTTCATTTTCGGTTTCATTTCTCTCGGATCAATCCAGTTGTTGGTAGGCCCCGCATCTTCCTTTCTTCGGCTGCATATGAACGTTTTATCTTCTACACGAGCAACATCACTTGGATCGGAATTGCATGCAAAACTATTGGGCCATAAATCAGGATTTAGTTTCTTAAACGTACCGGCTTTAACAAGCGAATCGCATAAGGTATCGTATTCGGCTTTAGTGCCGTTACACCAGTATATTTCATTGGGAGAACAAACTTTTGCCATATCGGCAACGAAGGAAGAAAGGTCGTAGTTTTTCAAAAAACCAGGTTCGTTGGTTGTCATCTTTGGGGCAATTTAGATTAAACAAAGTTAGTTGTTTTGCAACCAGTGATTGAAATTCAGAAACATAAAGTGCTGATATTCTACTACATCGGATTGTGATTTTCGTTAACTTCCACCCATATTTTGATTGCTTAACCATGAATGCAATAAATCTTGTTCGTAGGCTTCCGAAAAAATATGCAGTCGTTGCATTGGGACTGATCGTAGTTGCTATTTCTGCTTGGTTCATGAAAGCAGAAGGGTCCAAAGAAAATGCAATTCCAGATGTTGTTGATTTTAATTTTCATGTTCGACCTATCCTTTCAGACCGTTGCTTCAAATGCCATGGTCCGGATGCCAATAAACGAGAAGCCAATCTTAGATTGGATACAGAAGAGGGAGCATTTGCCGCCCTTCAAAACGATCCAAAAGAACATGTCATTGTTCCAGGAGATCCAATGAATTCAGCATTGTATGCAAGGATTATCAATTCAGATACTGCTGAAGTAATGCCCCCGCCCTCCTCAAACTTGTCCTTAACCAAACAAGAAATAGCCATCATCAAGAAATGGATTGCACAAGGCGCCGCTTATAAAAAACATTGGTCGTTTATTGCTCCTCAAAAATCTACTGTACCAAAAGTAGATGCAGATTGGAATCCCAAGAATCCAATCGATCATTTCATTTTCAAAAAAATGGACGAGGCAGGCTTCTCTCCAAATGAAGAAGCAGATAAACAAATTCTTTTGAAGAGATT
>JAULVY010000036.1:0-22839 GCA_032110825.1 Chitinophagaceae bacterium
AGCCCAATATCCAACACCTGGACCGGTTGAATAAATACGTGGGCCAACCATAGCACCAGATTCTACCATGTCGGTATAGGTCAATACATCGGTTGTTGCTGTTTGCGGATCGCGTGTTGTAGTTACACCATAAGCAAGATTAGCAGCATAGATCCAAATCTGATTTTTGTGTACCCCCCAACTCGGCCACATATGTGCATGCACATCAACAAATCCGGGTACAATGGTTTTTCCAGTTACATCAATAACTTTTGTTCCCGATGGAGCTGAAACAGATTTTCCAATCGCTTGAATTCGGTTATTTACGACTAAGATATCCCCCTTGGCAATAACCTCAGCGCCTTTCATCGTAATGATTCTTCCACCTTTCAATAAAATACTGGATTGAGGTATGTCTTTTTTGTAATACACCTTTACCCAATTTTCATTGGCCTCGTATTTTGGATCCTCTTTCTTGGGTGCAGCTTTCTTGGTTGTATCCACTGGCTTTTGCTCTGCCAATTTTTTTTCCATTTTCAAACTGTCCTCTAAAGCAACTGCACGATCCAAATCATAAATAAAATGAGCTGCGCCAAGGCTGTAATGAATTTTCTTTCCGTCACTCGACCATACCGGAAATTCACCACCCATTTCAGTAAGCTTCCTACTAGGGAATTCAGCGCCAGAAGCATCTGCAACCGAAATGGAAATCATTTTTCCCGTTTGAGGTACAGTTACAGCATATATGTTGTTGTTTACTTTCGCAATGGCTTTCTCTCCTTTAGGCGACAACCAGATTTCACTTGCGGGAGATGGAGGATTGTTTTCTCTGGCATCATCTGTTCCCAACTCTTCGGGAACAATACACGCATCGGCCAAAGGTTTTCCTTTGTGCATGGGTATTGACCCATACGTAGTGATACCACTGACTTTCACATGTGTTTTTTGATCGGTGCCGTCCCACTGAATAGATACCAATGAACCGGTTGCATTGAGATAAATTCGATCATCGTTGATAGAAAAATGTGGGTTATACCTGCCTGCTGCTTTATCTATTACGTTTTCTTCCCCACCATCGGAACTCATCCAACACAATACATCCTCAGCATCATCGTATCCAGGATCAAATGCATCTTTGAATTTCTGATACGGAGCACGAACATAAACAATGCGATCTCCTTTCAATGTAAAACGAGGAGTTTGGTAGAGAGCAGGCTGAGTGGTTAACGCCTTTAGAGTTAAGCCATCGGAACTAACCTTGTACATTTTTCCGCCTTCGGCATTCCAGGTTGTAAATACAATAGATTTCCCATCTGGATTCCAGCTGGGCTGGGCTTCAGTGAAATCGTATTGAGTCAATCGCTTGGGTTCACCTCCAGGGTAATCCATAACATACAATCTATTCAACGCTGTAAACGCAAGTTTTTTTCCATCGGGTGATGGAACAGCATCCCGAATTTGACTGGCCAATACAAAAGAAGTATCCTTGATGGGGTATTTAAAAAGAACCTCAGATCCCAACTCCAATTTTCCATCTACTTCAAAAGGAATTTCTTGATGTTTCCCATTGAGGATATCAATTTTATTAATCTTTCCTCCAAACGAAGCCAAAAGGTGTTTACCATCAGGAGTAAAAGCCATAGCAGGAAGCACACCGGATACGGCAATAGACTCTTGATCATCCCGCTGAACAGGATACGCAAGCCAACGCTCATCGCCTGTTTTTAAATTGCGAACCACCAAGCCGGTTTTATCTTCATAGCGCGTGCCATAAACCAACCAGCTACCATCTTTACTCAAAACAGGAGTAAATGCAGAACCATAACGAGATGTAAGCTTGGTAGTCTTGGCATTGTTGCGATCGTAAACGCCAATTTCGTATTGTGGCAATTGCGCGTTGTAATTCCAAGAACCGGTTCTAAAAGAATAATAAATATATCTGCCATCATGACTCACTGCTGGATCAATGGTTTTTAATGTGGCGGGTTCATCAATAAGCTGAGTTCCTCCACCTCCATCCACATGCATCATATAGAGCTTGTTGATTCTTCGTCCCTTTGAATAAACAATGTATTTGCCATCAGGAGTCCAATCCCCTGAAGGAAAGTTTTGATTCATTTCTTTTGTCAGCTGAACGGTATCTTTTTTCAACAAATCGATATACCATAAATTTTCGGCACCACTTTTATCAGAAACAAAAAGAATTTTATTCCCATCGGGGCTGAACCGCGGGTGCTGATCAAATGCCAGACCCTTTGTTATTTGTGTTGCTTTACCTCCTTCAAAAGGCAGCGTATACAAATCGCCCATCATATCAAATACAATGGTTTTGCCATCCGGACTTAGATCTAAGGACATCCAAGTACCCTCCGATGTCTTTAATTCAAACATACGAGTTGCTTTCAATGGTAGATTCTTGTAGCTAGTAAAAAGACTATCCGTTTTCTGAGCAACAGAAGATTGGATTACAACCAATAAGATGCACGAGGCAATGCAAAGCTTGTTCATTTTCATAATTATGCTTTTGGATTGCCGAATTTAAGCAATTTGAGCAGTTTCAGTTCATCTGGATTTACCCCAAAGGAAGTTAGAAAATGAATAAATCTGCTCGTGAGGGCTGGCTCACCAAAATGAAATCCGACTAAAATCACTATTTTTCAACTGTAACCTTTGAAGTATGAAAAAAATTCTTGGCCTCGCGTTCATGTTGATCGGAATAAACCTCGTTGTCCTTGCACAAAAAAAAGATGAAACGTTTAACCCGACTGATCTTAAATTAGATTGGAAGTTGATAACAAATAATTACAATGGCAAGGATCAATATTCGTTTTCCCTTTCATTTACAAATACTTCAAAAAAAACAAGTACCCCGGCAACGGGATGGACGATCTACTACAATGCCAATAGAGACTTAGCATATAAAAATCTCGACGATCAATTTGAATCGTTCCGGTATCACGGAGATCTTTTTTATCTAAAACCAACGTCTAATTTTAAAGGATTAAAACCCGGAGAAAGCCTTACCGTTAACGGCATTGGGGATTCTTGGGTATTTAATATTTCAGACGCACCAAGCGGATACTACTGGGTTTGGGAGCAGGATAGCAAAAAAACATTTGCTATAACAAAGACAACTGCAAGTTCACCTGATAACATCGACCAATTTAAACTCAAACCCAATCAAAAGAATGATCAGATTACACCAGAAATGGTTTTTGAACAAAATACAGGCATAAAAGATATTCCTGAAAATCAGCTTCCCAAGATTTTCCCAACACCCAAAATGGCTTCATTCAAACCGGGTTATTTTACTCTAACACAACCCATTAAAATTTATACAGAAAATGGATTCTCAACCGAAGCCACTTACGTACAAAATGAATTGAAGCACTTCACGGGTAAAACAGCTGAAATGGGCTCAATATCGGCTTCTTCTCTTCACTTGAAAGCAGACCCCACACTCCCTTCAGAAGCATATAGATTAAATGTTTCAGAGCAGGGTATTGTTATTTCAGCCTCTTCCGCTGCAGGTATGTTCTATGGCATTCAATCTCTAAAAAGCCTATTCCCACTTGATTCTTGGAAAACTCCAACAGCAGCTCTTCAAGTTCCTTTTGCAGATGTTATGGATGCGCCTCGGTTTGGTTACAGGGGACTGCACGTTGATGTTGCTCGAAATTTTCAAACCAAAGAACAGGTAAAACGCATCTTGAATTGGATGGCGATGTACAAGTTAAATAAGATGCATTTTCATTTCAGCGAGGATGATGCGTGGAGAATTGAGATACCTGAATTACCGGAACTAACAACCGTTGGTGTTATTCGAGGGCATACATTAGATAGCAAAGACCATATGCCGTCGGCATACGGATCTGGAGGCGACATCAACAATGTACAAAGTAGTTTTTATACACGCAATGAGTATATCGAAATACTAAAACACGCAAAAGCTTTACACATAGAAGTCATTCCTGAAATTGAAACTCCTGGCCATGCTCGCGCCGCCATCAAAGCCATGGATGCTCGTTACACCCGCTTGATGAATGAAGGCAAACCGGAGGAAGCAAAAAAATACTTGCTTTCAGACGCCAATGATCAATCTGTTTATTTGTCCGCACAAAATTTCAAAGACAATATCATGTGCATCGCACTGCCTTCAGTATATACATTTTTAGAAACGGCAGTTGATGCATTGATGAAAATGCACGAAGAAGCAGGCATGCCTTTAAAAACCATTCATATGGGAGGCGATGAAGTACCACAAGGCGTTTGGGAAAAATCACCTCTCGCGCAAAACTTACTCCAACAACTCCCCAAAGAAAAATTCAAACAAACGAGTGATCTCTGGATTTATTATTGGGAGAAAGTAACCGACATTCTGAAAAAAAGAAACCTCTACGTTTCTGGATGGGAAGAAATTGGAATGCGGGAATCAAGAGTGGATGGGAATCGAGTAATGATGGTGAATCCGGAATTTGCAAACAATAATTTTCATACCTACGTATGGAATACCGTAATTGGCTGGGGAGCCGAAGATCTTCCATATCGACTGGCTAATGGAGGATATAAAGTGATCTTATGCCCCGTATCCAACCTCTATTTTGATCTTGCATATCAAAAAGATTTTAATGAAGTAGGGTACTATTGGGGTGGTTTTGTTGACGTTGATAAATCATTCTATTTTATTCCGTACGATTATTTAAAAAATACCAAAGTCGATCGCTTTGGAAATGAAATTGATCCATCAGTCTTATCTGGAAAAGATAAATTAACCGATTACGGAAAATCAAATATTCTTGGAATACAGGGCGAACTCTGGAGCGAAAATATTAGAAGTGCAAACGATCTTGAATACTTGGCATTCCCAAAAATGCTAGGTTTAGTTGAAAGAGCGTGGGCTCAGGATCCAGAGTGGGCAACAACAAAAGACCCAAAAAAAGCAAATGAATTGTATCAGGATGCGTGGTCAATTTTTACGAATACAATAGCCAAAAAAGAATTATATAAACTCAACTATTTCCAAGGCGGTGCCAATTTCAGAATTCCATCGGTAGGAGCAAAAACCATCAGTGGCAAGGTTCACGCCAATATTCAACTGCCAGGTATGATTATTCGGTATACTCTTGATGGAAGCGAACCCAACAACAACAGCATGATGTATAAGGAGCCTATTTCAGAAAAAGGAAACATTCGTTTACGTGCTTTTGACAGCAAAGGGAGAGGAAGTAGAACGATAGAAATAAAAAACAATTGAAATCATTCGCTTAATCGTTCACAATAATTTTTGCATGCACAGCGGGAAGTGCAAGTTGAATTCGCTCGTAAGTAGCTTGTGAAATGTTTTTTCGATCAAAGGGAACAAAATGTACATACTGCTTTTGTTCTCCTGCAGCTCTACCGTATTTATAATCATACGTAAACCAACCGTCTTCCTGAAGTTTAATTTCAGATAGATTTCGATTGGGGACAGTTATAAAAAACTGATTGGGCTTTGTATCGGCCTCGTTTTGAAGAGATAAGTTCCTTAAGGCTACATACGCTTCTTTGGCAGTTTCTACTGAAGGATCAACGAGTTCAACATATTCAGCCAGTACTGAACGATAAAGGTAATCGCCATTTCTTTTCAGGTTATAGAGCTCATTCAATACCGTTCGAATGGTATCTCGCATAAACGGATAATGGGTACACCCCAAAATCAATGTATGCATGGGAACTTTAATTTGCTCTGATTTCATTTTTTCCAATAGAGATACCAAATGATAACGAACATAGTTCTCGGGATCATTCAATTGAATGTCTAAGCAATTTCCATTTGCATCAAACTCACAGAGCAATCGATTTCCGTTTGCATTGAAGTTGTAAATCGTTAATAACGCAGTATCAATCCGATACGCACCGCTTGCAAGAGAAGGACCCTTATACTCCTTGCGGTATGCTGTTGCAGAAGCATCAAAAAAACTATAATCACGATCAATGGCATCGGCTAAACCATAGCCACCTTGACTAACCACTACCGGTTGCTTCATCCCTCGCGACGCTGCCATTTCTTGAATGGTTCTGGGATACCCATTTGATGCAACGGTACCGGCAGTTGCAAATACACCAATGGACCCATTGGGATTTTTCATTTGATAATCCAACGCAGCTTTCACTCCGGCATTGATCACTCCTACAACAGGTACTTCTGCATTTTTATCTTTTACGAATTGTTTTACTTCATTGAGCGCAAAAGCAGTGGCTGTATTGCAAGCCAATACCAACATCTTAACACCATTTTTTTGTTCGTTCGCAACCTCGTTAATTTTTGGTAGTTGAAAACGAGTGCTCAATAAAAAATCCATGTTTTTGATTACATGTTCTTGCAGCAATTTGGTTTTATTTTCTGCAGCATAGTTACCATAAGGCATATTTGCTTGGTCCGCCAAGTATTGAAAATATTCCCCTGAAAAATCAGGTTTGCCATCTGGTCCTGGCTTTCCTGTTGTATTATTAAACGCATCAAGAGTTAACATAGCCTCCAAAACGGTTAGCCCCCCTGTTCCGGAATCAAATACCCCGATTGGCAACTGTTTGGCTTTCGATTGCGCTGATACAAACTGATGAATGCCCAGAAAGAAATAGGCAAGCATCAAAAAATGTATGTAGAAACTGATTTTTTTGATTAGAATATGAAACATCTGTTGGAACTTTACAGTTGGCATAGTACATCTTAAAATTAAATCAAATAAAATGATCCAGAAAACATGTTTACTCGTTTTCTCCATTTGGCTCTTGAGCTGCAGCGGCACTAAACAGGAAACCCCTGATCAAACCCCATCTCAAGACATGGAAATGCAAATGGAAACAAAATACACTCCCGACATGGTTGTAAATGAAAAGGACTATACCTGCGGTATGCCTACCTCTGCAGGGATAAGCGACACCTGCCACTATCAAGGAAAAGCCTATGGCTTCTGTTCAGCAGAATGCATGGCCGAATTCAAAAAAAATCCAGAACAATATTTACCTAAACAATAAAAGATGCATCCAGTAAAAGCATATGCAGCGCAAAGCAGTTCCTCTCCCCTTGCTGCTCATACCATAGAAAGAAGAGCATTAGGGCCTCAAGATGTTCAAGTAGAAATAGCATACTGTGGCGTATGTCATAGCGATATCCATACCGCTCGAAACGAATGGGGCGGAAGCACCATATACCCTGTTGTTCCGGGTCATGAAATCGTAGGAACAGTAAAAGCAGTAGGCACAAAAGTCATAAAATTTAAACCCGGTCAAACAGTTGGAGTTGGTGTAATGGTCGACAGTTGCAGAACCTGCAACAACTGCAAAAACGACTATGAGCAATACTGCGTTGAGGGGATGACCGGCACATACAATGCAAAGGAACGCGATGGTTCAGGTAGAATTACGTACGGAGGATACTCGGCTGAAATTGTTACCGATCAGCAATTTGTTTTAGATGTAAAGGAAAAAGAAAATTTAGCAGCCGTTGCTCCACTGCTCTGCGCAGGTATTACCGTATACTCTCCACTAAAATTTGCACAAGTTGGTCCAGGCACAAAACTAGCCGTAGTTGGATTAGGAGGACTGGGACATATGGCTGTAAAACTTGCAGTTGCTTTTGGAGCGGAGGTGACTGTAATTTCTACATCACCATCCAAAGTGAAGGAAGCAGGCAAACTGGGTGCGCATCACTTTGTATTGGCCAGCGATGTTGATGCATTAAGTAAATTGGATTCATCATTTGATGTTGTATTGGATGCTATTTCAGCGGATCACGATTACACTCCTTATCTCAACTTGCTAACACTTCATGGCAAACTATTGGTAGTGGGTCTGCCCGAACATCAACCCAAAGTTTTACCGTTTGCATTAATCAAAAACAGGAGAAGCATCATCGGCTCCATGATAGGTAGCATCAAGGAAACACAAGAGATGCTTGATTTTTGTCATGATAAAAAAATCTATGCCGACATCGAAACAATTGATATAACTTCCATTAACAAAGCGTATGAGCGCATGATCAAGGGAGATATCAAGTATCGCTTTGTGATTGATATGTCAACCTTATAACATGGCCTCTTTCAACAGGAGAAATTTTTTAGCAGCCCTTCCGGTGATACCACTAACGAGGGCTGTTCCTTTTTCAGAAAATCAACCACAGCATTCGAACAGAAAACAGTCATTGAAAATTAGCTTAAATGCATATTCATTCAATGACATGTTGATGAAAAAGAAAATAACAACACACGAGTTGATTGACTTCTGTTCTACAACGGGGTTTGATGCCATCGACATGACGGGGTATTATTTTTCAACGTACCCAGAAGTTCCAACAGATAAGGAGATATTTGAATTCAAGAGGCATGCACATGCACGTGGACTTTCAATCAGTGGAACAGGAGTTCGAAACGAATTTTCATATGCAGAGGATGCACTCTTAAATAAAGAAATCGAACTGGTCTTGAAATGGATTGAAGTTGCCGCAAAATTAGGAGCCCCGGTATTGCGAATTTTCACAGCTAAAAAATACTATACAGGTGAAGAGCGAAAAGTAATTTTTGATCGACTGGTGAAATCCATTTCCCGTTGCCTAGAAAAAGCCTCTGCATATGGAATTATTTTAGGTATTCAAAACCACAATGATTTTTTACGTACCTACGAAGAAACCAAAGAGCTCATCGATGCAATCAATAGCCCTTGGTTAGGCTTGGTTTTGGATACAGGAAGTTTCATATCCAACGATCCCTATCGGGATATTGAAAAATCCATACCCATGGCCGTCAATTGGCAGTTTAAAGAAAAGCTTCCCATCCAAGGAGTGCAAACAGTAATGGATATACCTAAACTCTGTCAACTCATCAAGAACTCAGAGTACAAAGGTTTTGTCCCCATCGAAACCCTTGGACTCAATGAACCTCTTCGGGAAGTACCGATCTTCTTTGAAAAAGTGAAAAAGCAGCTACTGGATTAAATTTAAATATTGTTAAATCGAATCTAAAAATTGTATTTGTCTCTGCCGATCGTTAATTTTTGGAGTCATAGTACAATGAAACCCAATTTCCTATTCGTATTCATATTATGGCTCTTGCCATTTTACTCATTCTCGCAAAAGAAAGTGCAGCCTGGATGCGGTTTTGATGCCATCCGACAAATTCAATTGAAAGATCCATTTTTCGCCAATCAAGAAAAGTTCCAAAATGAAAAAATCAGAAACCTCATTTTACAAAAACAATCTTTATCAACTACAAAGAAAAAAATCCAGAAATCACAACCCCTTCAGATTTATACGATCCCAGTTGTATTTCACATCATCAATAGCGATCCCACTGCCATAACGGATCTGATGATAGCAGAAGCATTGAACGAACTCAATGATGCGTTTGGATTCAGAGGTGCATTTCAGGTTGAACCAAACGGAGCAAATACCATGATCCAATTTTGTCTTGCCAGAACCGATCCCAAAGGTGGATTGACATATGGTATTGAACGAATCAACTCGTATTTTGAAAATGTAGATGTTGACATGGAAACAGGAGAACTTCCAAACCTGACCAACTGGGATCCTGCACGCTATGCCAATATTTGGGTGGTGAATAGTATTCAAGGAGAAGTTCCTCCTACTGTTTTTTCTTGTGGAAAATGGGAGCGTATGGGATATGGAGGATATGCTTCTGCCGGAGTGGGTGTGGTTGTTGCAGGATTAAACATACCCACATTGACTCATGAAATGGGACATTACCTTTCCTTGTTGCATACATTCCAAGGTACCGATTGCCTTAACAATGATTGTACAACGGATGGAGATTTGGTATGCGATACTCCCCCGGATCGTTCCATCAATGGATCAGACTGCAACAATCCAGAAAATTCATGCAATACAGATTCATTATCCGGACCGTTCACAACAGATGTGCCGGATAATATTGCCAACTTCATGGATTACGGAAGTCCCTGTCCAACAATGTTCACACAGGGACAGGCGGACCGCATGAGAGCGTTTTTAGAAACATTCAATGGGGGTAGCTTGATTGCCAGTAATGCCTGTGATTTCCCGTGTACAGAAAATATACAAACCAATTTTGATTGGTATGCAAACCCCCACCCCAAAGCAGGATCGATTGTACCCTTTAAAAACAATTCATCAGGAGCTACTCAATTCAGATGGTACATAAATGACGTATTGCAAGACAGCACTGTAGACTTCAATTACACTTTTGTTAATCCGGGTAAGTACGAAGTGCGACTCAAAGCTTATAATGCAGACAGTACGTGTTTCGGTACTTCGTTTGGAAATATAATTGTTGACTGCGGTGTTGCAGCAAGATTCTCACCAGATAAAAGAATCATTGCCTCTCAAACAGGTAAATTGGAAGACTCGGTTTTTTTTTGGAATAAATCCTATGGAGCTTCAGATTACAAGTGGTTTGTTAGTGATGCCAATGGAGGAAATATTCAAATGGTAAGTACGTTGCAGGATTTAACCTATACGTTTCCAGAGCCTGGATTGTATAGCATCCAACTAGAAGCCTCCAATGGTTCTTGTAATGAAAGATCGGCAACATATCAATTGAGGGTTTTAGATCCAACGGCTGACCCCGTTATGAATTTAATTCAAGTGGATTGCTACAAAGAAGATAGCCTCAAAGTAGTTTTTGAAATCTTCAATAATGGATACGATACAATCCCAAAAGGAATCCCTATTTCATTCTACGATAGAATTCGAACCAGTCCAGGTGCTATTCAATTACTCAATGATTTTATCCTGCCCGATAGTATTTTAGGAAAATGCAATAGCAGAAGATACGAATACGTGATATCTGCTGGAGGAAGAAAACCAGATACTCTTTACGCCGAGATAGATCCAAACAATATACTTGGTGATATAAACCCCACAAATAATTCGGGGACTAAAATTTTATTCCAATTTCGAATTCGAATTTCACCATCGGATACAACGGTATTTGTGAATTCAGACATCCGACCGATTGTTATTGGAAATCCTCGACCAGCTATTTCGGTTCAATGGCAAACGACAGGAGGCATCAACTGCACAGACTGCCTTGATCCTATCTTAACAGTACTTGATACAACCAAGCTTAAGGCTTTTGCTCAAAATGATTACGGCTGTTCCGATTCTACTGAAACCATGGTTTATATTTTTCCAATTGACATTGGTATAAAGACTAAAAATGTTTTTTGCTATAAAAACGACAGCCTTTTGGTGGAAACAGAAATATGCTTAGGTAACGGCTTCAAAAATATCAAATCCCCATTTGAGCTTTCCTTCGTTGATAGAGACACTACAAATGCTAACGCTCAACTACTTGGATCGGGGCTGGTAGATATCAATACTAATTTTAATAACGGATGTGCACTGATAACATCGCGTATCAGTAAAACTTCAAGTGGAATAGTGTATGCATATGCCAATCGAATAGGGAACCCCTTTGAATCCAACAAAACAAATAATTCGGATTCGATTGTATATACAGATTTTAGAATTAGCATACTGCAACCGATCATCAATATATACCGAGGAGAAGAAGTGACCATAGCTACTCAAGTTCAGGGTGAACCGTATCGATCCATTCAATGGAATCCCAGCACCTATTTATCCTGCACCAACTGCCCGGAACCCACCTTTAAATCCAATACCAATGGTAAATATCAGGTTAAAATTACAAGCACTTACGAATGCCTAGACTCTGCAGATGTAGAAATAAATGTATTCTATCAAAAACGACTCGCCATACCCAATGTCTTTACTCCGGATGATGATGGACTGAATGATGTTTTCTATATCATAGCAGGAACAGAAGTAAAAGCACTTCGCTCGTTTCAAATTTTTAATCGCTGGGGAGAAAAAGTGTATGAAGCTAGAAATGCTAAACCAAACGATGTTTCAGCAGGATGGAAAGGGATGCACAAGGGACAAAAAGCAGCTCAAGGAACATATGCCTATGTTGTAGAAATAGTTTTAGACAACGGCACAACCGAAATTCACAAGGGTACTATTACATTGTTGCGATGATGAATAAATGGATCTTCACGTTTTTTCTATTTGCAACCTCATTCACTGTATGTGGGCAGGACCCTCATTTCTCGCAATTCTTTTCATCACCACTAACGTTAAATCCAGCCAGTACAGGAAACTTTAACGGCATCGCCAGGGTTTCAGCTAATTATAGAAATCAATGGCCTGCTCTTGGCAAGGCCTTTGTAACCAGTACCGTTGCTGTTGATGGTGGACTCCTAAAAAAATTTACCCCGTACAATGATCAGTTTAGTGGCGGACTATTGCTTTTAAGTGATCAGACTGGAAATGGAATACTTAAAGAAAATCACCTGGGAATTTCACTTGCCTACCAAAAAGGTTTAGATGAAGATGGTATTCATTCTATTTCTATTGGATTTCAGGCAAGCCTAAGCAACCTCATGTTTGATGCAGGAAAAGCAAACTTTGAAGATGAATTGAGCGCCAGCGGTTTTACCCTACCCTCATCTGAATTGTTATTGGGAAGAGACCTTGGTAAACAGTATTCGGATTTTCATGCAGGACTTCTATATCAGGGTGCATTGGGAGAAGCAGGTTTATTTTATCTGGGCACTTCCATTTATCATTTAAATAAACCCAAATTGGGATTCAATTTAAATTCATATTACATCAGAAATCGCTACAATATACATGGAGGTGCATACCTCCCAGCAGGATTGAGCACAACGCTACACATCAGCGGGCAATATCAACATCACTTCAATTATAAAGAATGGGTGATTGGAGCTGCGTTGAGTAAGAATCTAAAAAATTTACCACGACAATACAAAGAAATATACGTCGGTATGTGGGTTAGAAATCAAGATGCCTTAATTCCTTATCTTGGATTTGAATGGAATGATTTAAGATTAGGATTTAGTCAGGATCTAAATATTTCCGGAAAAAGAACATCGGCGAACAGCTACCAAAGCACAGAAGTTTCATTGATTTGGATACTGAATAAGAATAGCTCCGCCTACAATAAAAAATGTCCGAAATTTTAATTCAACATCAACTTTCCCAATTCAGCAACAATATGTTGTGAAGGAACAACTCCCGATTGTCTCCACTTCACATCTCCCTGTTTAAAAATCATCAGCGTAGGCACTCCCTGAATTTGAAAATGCTGTGCCAATGCTGGATTTTTATCTACGTCAATTTTAATTATGGTAGCCTTTTCGCCTACAGAATCCTTTAGTCACAGAAGAAAAATGGAAAGTATATTCAATTGAAAATGAATGTTTTCCTTGAAATCTGTTGTAAATTTATCCCCTCCATGAAGCACGGTGCATCTATTTTATTCTGTATTCTATTCATTGCAACTGCTAAAGCTCAATCAGTTAACTCCATGCAACACCTGTTAGACGCAGGATACTTTGCAAGAAAAACGGTAGAACCAATTAAAGTTGACGGAGTTTTAACGGAAGATACCTGGGATAGGGCACAGAAGGCTGGAAACTTCATTCAAAACTTCCCAATCGATAGCTTGCTTGCATCAGCCAAAACAGAGGTCATGGTTTCTTACGATGAAAAGTTCCTCTACTTTGCTGCTCGCATGTATAATTCAGTGCCCAACCAACCTTATGTAACCCCATCACTGAAACGTGATTTTAGAGGTGAAGCCAACGATGCAATTGTAATCAGCATCGACCCCTTCATGGATAGAATGAATTCATTTTCGTTTGGCATAAACCCATTTGGCGTTCAACGCGAGGGCCTCGTTGTAAACGGTGGAGTTCAAAGTGAAGATTTAAGTTTGTCGTGGGATAACAAATGGCTTGGTGAATCAAAAATTCACGAAGACCACTGGAGCATGGAAATGGCTATTCCGTTAAATACACTGCGTTTTAGAAACGGTGCTACTAAATGGCTGATTAATTTCTATCGACTTGATAGCTATAATGCTGAACGATCCGGTTGGGCAAGAGTACCGAATCAATATGCCATGATCTCTTTGGCGTTTTCAAAGCCTCTTGAATTTGAAAGTCCGATTCAACGAAAAGGTCCAAACATATCCTTAATCCCCTTCATTTCACCCGGTTTAAATAGAACGCCAATTGCTCAATCGAACAATAACTCCAAGTTCACTACAAAACAAACCCTGGGTTTAGGCGGTGATGCAAAAATTGGTATTGGCTCCTCGCTGAATGTTGACCTTACTTTCAATCCTGATTTTTCCCAAGTTGAGGTAGATAATCAAGTAACCAATCTTGATAGATTCGAAATTTTGTTCCCAGAAAAACGACAATTCTTTCTGGAAAACGGAGATCTATTTGCCAATTTCGGTGTAGAAGGAATTCGACCCTTCTTCTCCAGAAGAATTGGAGTTACGCGAGATCCCAACACCGGACAAAACGTCCAAAATAAAATCGATGCTGGGCTTCGTTTGAGTGGAAAATTGAATGACGATTTGCGAATGGGCTTGCTGCAAATGAGAACTGCTGCTATCGACTCGATCAATCAACCTATCAATGATTTCACGGTTTTAGCTTTACAGCAAAAAGTATTTCATCGCTCAAGTGTTGGATTGTTGGTAACCAACAAAGAAATACAAGGAAGCAAAGATTTTAATAGGGTTGTTGGATTAGACTACAATATTGCTTCGAAAAGCAATGTGTGGAATGGCAAGCTTTTTTACATGCAATCATTTGACCCCATACAAACAAAAAACGATAAAGCGTTTGGTGGAAGTATGGTCTACAATACCAGACGAGTAGAATCCAGACAAAGAATATTCCAAATTGGCAATAAATTTAACCCCGAAGTTGGTTATTTAAGAAGAGGGGGATTTTGGAGATATGCAGGTGATTTTTTATATAAATTTTATCCTAAGGACAGCAAAGTCAACAGGCATGGTCCAATGATCGATTACGATTTCACCTATTTCCCCACAAAAGGATTAACCGATTATGATTTAAATTTTTTATACAACATACAATACAAAAATTATGTTCTTCTGATGTTTAGGTTCAGAAGGGATTACACCAAGCTCACAGAGGATTTTGATCCTACCAATACAGGCGGGGTAACGCTGAAAGCAAATGAATCATTTGTATACTATTCAATAATTGCTAGTCTCACTACCGACCAGAGAAAAAAACTATCAGCAAAACTACAAACCAGATCAGGACAATATTTCAATGGAACACGATTGAATTTAGATGGAGAAGTCAGCTACAGAATTCAACCCTTTGGAAATATTTCAACAGTGTTTTCGTACAATAAGCTCAAATTCCCACAGCCCTACAAAAGTGCAAATTTGATTTTATTGGGCCCCAAATTTGACTTTACATTTACACGCTCACTTTTTTTATCAACGTTGATTCAGTATAACAATCAAATCAACAATCTCACCATGAATATTCGTTTTCAATGGAGATTTGCCCCGGCATCCGATTTGTTTTTGGTGTACACCGATAATTATTATGCAGATACATATCGATCAAAAGGAAGTGCATTGGTACTTAAAGCAACCTACTGGCTTAATCTCTGAGCATAATCCATTTGCTATTTCCAATCCATTAATTTAAAAACGATTTCAGCATATCCGTCCCGTTCATACAACACTCCTATTTTCTTACCTACGGAAACCAGATCACTATAGGCTGTCCAATCTTTTTTCCCTTGCAAAGTAGATCGATCTATTGTCATACTCTTCACCCAGCTTTTCCCCTCATCATAACTGATTCGTAAAGTCAGATTATCGCGCATCTTCTCATCGGCTGCATTGCAATGAGCCACAATAGCTTTTCCTTTCTTATACCCTACGGTCAAGATAGAACCCTGACATACAGGATCTGGAAGCGTTTCATCAAAATAAGTCGTATCCCAGAACTGTCCCCCTGTAGAAGAATATGCAATAATTCTTCGTCGGGTATCCCCCTTTTGATTACGGATCGTCATCATCATGCGGTTATTGGATAACTCAGTTGCCATGGATTCGTTTGAACCGGGAATTTCAATGTTGTTGGAGAGTTGAAATGTTTTCCCATGATCATCAGTATAATACCCGTGAGCAAAATAATCGGTGAACCGATCTTTAACGTCACTCTGAGAATGATTGGCAGCAATATAAATTCTACCCTTATATGCACCCTGTTGAAATTGAAATGCATGTCCGGGTGTATTGGCATAGGATCTCCAATCTTCCTTAAACGTATAAATAGAATTGAATGAAGGTTGATTGGGCTTATGTGTTTGAAGCGTAATATTAACTGGCTTCTCCCATGATTTTCCCAAATCTGTGGAACGTATATACCAAACCTCCCTTAGCCCCTTGCCTTTACGAACTTCATTTTCGTAGTTGTTGCCGGTATTGTAAAAAAGATAGACTACTCCTTTGGGAAATTGCGGATCCAATAGATCCACAACAGGTGCTGGATTACCTGCCTGCAGATTGGCATAATCTACAAGCGTTTCCATGGGTAACCAAGTCGTCCCTTTATCAACACTTCGCTTCATTACCAAGTTGATGTCTCCAAAGTCTCCGCTATTGTTAACACGTCCTTCAGCAAAAGCAAGCAAATCTCCATTGGAAAGCCCAATGATAGCAGGGATGCGATAACTCCTATGTCCATCCGTTCCACTTTTAAACACAACAGTATGCTGTGCCAATGAAAGTTGTGAAATAAGCAGTAAGATGAAATACAGGTTTTTCATACGGTAATTTTTGGCTTCTGAAATATCAGATGAATACACAACACAACAAAAACTACAATACTCAACAAAGCAAAATCAGATCCCAAGTTGCCTTGGTCGGTCGACTTCCCCAAATAACTTGTTATCAGTGCGCCAGAAAAAATTCCTGCAGTATTTAAAAACCCATATCCCGTTGCTCTGAGAGAGGGTGGAACGATTTGACAAAGAATAGGCATGTTGTTGCAATCAAACATTCCAAAACCAAAACCAAATAAAACTGCAGCAGCCATCATCAAAACCAAATCACCCCCATATCCTAACATCAACAGAGATGGAATGGTAAGGAACAAACCTATTGCACCAGTAAACATTCGCCCCCTGGGATGTACCCTAAGCCATCGATCTGAAATTCTTCCTCCAATCAATACCCCTAACAAGGATGATAGTGAGATGGATATGGTCGTTAAAGGGCCGGCTAAACTCATTTCAATATTCAGACTTTCAGCAATCAACGTTGGTGCCCAGTTTTTTATCGCCCAACCCGGTAAACTTGGTATGGCAAAATAAAGCACCATGATCCAAAATGAAAAGGATCGAAACAGCTGAAGAAAATTGAATTTTTCTTTGCCAATATTATTTTGAGATGATTGTTGTTGAGGCTGACTTTTTAAAAAAAGAATCAATATAAAAGCATATACCATACCAATACCCCCAAATAACATGAACGTGTTTTTCCAGGAATAGGCCTCGGAGATGGTTGAACCGAAACCTCCAAATGCTTGTCCCAAATAAATACCCGCCATATGAATGCCTACTGCCATGGATCGGGTTCTCTCGTCATGGTAATCTGCGATCAATGCCAATCCAGCTGGGATATACAACGCTTCGCTAAATCCCATCAATGCCCTAAGCGCATACAATTGATCAAATGTTTTGGCATATCCCATCAAAAACGTGATCGCCGACCAAACAAATAAACTAAAAATAATGAGCCATTTTCGATTGACTTTATCTGCAAGGATTCCGGAAAACGCACTCATGGCACCATAGACCCAAAGAAAAATAGCCATGAGTCGACCAAAATTCGTTGCCTGCTGCAAATCAACAATGTCGATTTGCATAGCAGGACGCATGGTGGCAATCATCTGCCGATCTAAATAATTTAACAATGCTACTCCCGAGAGTAAAAACGTTAACAACCATTTATACGGGATAGAGAAGCGCATGTGTGAATAGATTGGAGCTTTTATTTACCTATAAAAGACATTGAAATTGATTTAACGAGACCGTATATCCTCAAAATGAATATCAATCAAATTTTTATTAAACGATGTGTGTTCCATGCCTGTCAAACAAGATAGGGGCAATCTGGGATTTCCGCAGTCTATACCAAGCGCAAGCATAAATGCTTTTCCACCTGTAATTCCACCGTATTTCCCTAACAAAGAAACCATACGAATGGATTGGGTTTGATGTTCAAGACTTTTTTGTAAATCTCCTGCTTGAAAACTAGCAATCAATTGACGGTACAACGTCATTGCATAATTATACGTACTCCCGATCCCGGATTTGCCACCAACAGCAAGCGCAGCAAGTAAGCACTCATCTTTACCCCATAGAATTTCATAAGCCCCAAAATTGAATTGCAAACATTGTATATAGTCAACCAAGTTTTCTTCGCTGTATTTGATACCAGCAAAATTTTCAAGTTTGCCATGTAGCAAGTTCATTAAACCAATCATGGGAAAAGAAACACCCGTTAAGCCAGGTATATGATAATAATAAAATGGAAGTTTCGGTGCTGAAGAAGCAACATCCATACAACACGCAGCAAGTTGCTCAAGTGAAGTCGGTTTAAAATAATGAGGTGACGTAAACGAAATGCCATCTAGCCCAATAGAAGAAGCATGTTCAGCCAACTCTTTAGCATCTGCAATCGAATTACCGCCAACCATGGTTATAATCTTGAAAGATGAATCTCCTGCATTAGCAGCAATCCATGCTTCAGCAATTTTCATTCTCTCCTGCTGGGTTAAGGAAGAGCCTTCACCTGTTGTTCCACAAATGAATGCGCCAGCAACGTTGTTGGCTTTTAGAAAACGACAATAAGCAGGTATGCACTCCAAATTCAGACTTCCGTCTGCATGAAAAGGAGTAAAGGTTGCCGCCATGAGCCCATCAATCCGGGAAAATTTCATCTGAGGCTGTTTAAAGGTTATGCATTAAGATTCAATCCTTTAAGGTAAGTAAAAAGGGATAATGCCAAGAAAATTATTGTATCATCTAAAAAATATAAATATTATTTTTAGATTTGTCTAAATTTAAAAGGAAATGATCCGCTACACAACCAGCGAAGAAAATTACATCAAAGCCATCTTTCATCTTCAAAAACAATCGGCCCAGGTTTCAACCCAGGAATTGGCAGGAGCATTACAAACTAAACCGGCTTCCGTAACAGACATGATGAAAAAACTAAAAACAAAAAAACTACTAAACTATAGACCATATCACGGTTTCAGGCTTTCAGCAGAAGGAAATCGTGTAGCAACAAGCATCATCAGAAGGCACCGCCTTTGGGAGTTTTTTTTGTCGGAAAAACTGGACTTTCGCTGGGACGAAGTACACGAAGTTGCCGAGCAATTGGAGCACGTCAGCAGCAAAAAACTAATCGATAAACTCGATGCATATTTAGGGTTCCCTAAATTTGATCCGCATGGAGATCCCATTCCGGATGAGAACGGGAACTTTCCAAAAGATATCATATGAAAAAGTTAGGAGACGAATACCAATCACTTAGCGAAGTCCACGGAAGTGTAGATACCACTCGCCAAAAAAAAGGTTGGAGAAGGATTCTATCATTCTTTGGACCTGCCTACTTGGTTAGCGTAGGCTATATGGATCCCGGAAACTGGGCAACCGATTTAGCTGGAGGAAGTCAATTTGGATACAAATTGATATGGGTACTGTTGATGAGTAACTTGATGGCGCTGCTACTGCAAAGTTTGTCAGCGCGATTAGGCATTGTACGAGGAAGAGATTTAGCTCAGGCCAATAGAGAAACTTACCCAAAGGTTGTAAACTTCGCCTTTTATTTTCTTGCTGAAATAGCCATTGCTGCTACAGACTTGGCAGAAATTTTAGGTATGGCAATCGGTATTCAACTACTCACAGGCTTACCGCTGATCTGGGGTGTTGCCTTAACCGTTGCTGATACATTTTTGTTTTTACTTCTGCAACGACTGGGAATCCGTAAAATGGAGGCCTTTATCATATGCCTGGTAGCCATCATCGGATTCAGCTTTCTGGCAGAAATGTGGATAGCCAAACCCAACTGGAATGATGTGGTCAAAGGTTTTGTTCCCAGTATCCCCAACGAAGATGCATTGTACATCGCCATTGGAATTATCGGTGCTACCGTGATGCCCCACAATCTCTACCTCCATTCCGCCTTAGTTCAAACGCGAAAAATAAAAAGAACAGATGAGGGAATCAAACGAGTACTGAAACTTAATTTTATCGACAGCGCTATTGCATTGAACCTGGCCTTTTTTGTAAATGCATTTATACTCATTTTAGCTGCCTCTGTGTTTTATGCAACCGGAAGAACAGATGTAGCCGAAATCAAACAAGCACATGAATTGCTGGCTCCTCTCTTGGGAACAGAACTGGCACCTGCACTGTTTGCGATTGCACTGATTGCATCTGGACAAAGTTCAACCATCACGGGAACTCTAGCGGGACAAATAGTAATGGAAGGATATTTACACTTGAGAATAACGCCCTGGGTGAGAAGATTGCTTACACGTTTGGTTGCCATTGTTCCAGCTGTAGCTGTTATATTAATCAACGGAGAAGACAATATCGATAGCCTCTTGGTATTTAGTCAGGTTATTCTTAGCCTTCAACTTGGCTTTGCAATCATTCCACTGATTCATTTTACAAGCGATAAAAAAACAATGGGTCGGTTTGCCATCAAACCGCTGATTATTGGTTTAGCTTCTATTATCACCGCAGTTCTGGTATACCTAAATCTGAGAATGGTGTATGAACAAACCACCATCTTTTTTGAGAATTCAGATTCAATTCTTGGTAAATCAGCAATTGTGTTAGGCGCTTTGCTGTACCTAAGTTTAATGGTTATTTCTGTTTTCTTCCCGTTGATGAATAAATCCACAGGAGAAAGTGTGAAGTTTCATCCGGATGCTGATCATTTGGTTGACATCCAGATTCCTGAATACAAGAAAATTGCTGTTGCACTTGATTTCAGCAAAAACGATCGAAAATTATTGGCACACGCACTTGGACAAGGCTCTGAAAAAGCCCACTACTTTTTAATCCATGTTGTAGAAAGTCCCGCTACCCGCATCATTGGGGATGCAACCGATGATTTGGAAACCAGAAAAGATCAAGAGCGTATGGAAGGATACGTAAGCGAGCTTCAAAAAAAAGGGATGCAAGTAACAGGTCTTCTGGGATTTGATGGAAGGGTAAAAGAAATTGTACGGTTGGTACTCCAATCGGAAGCTGAAATCTTAGTCATTGGATCACATGGACATACGGGCATAAAAGATGTTGTGTACGGTCAAACGGTTGAAGCAGTTCGCCATGAATTAAAAATTCCTATACTGGTTATCAATACCTGAATATTTTATTAAATTCAATCATGAAATATTTTATTCTTTCTTTTGCAATCCTCTTTTCATTGCTTTCACGTGCGCAAGTAAACAGGGAGAGTATTCCAGACAATGAGCGAGTAGGCATTATCGCAGATCAGTTTATTTATGAGTCTGCCCCATTCCCGGAATGCCATGCGTCTACCATTGTAGAAACTCCGGCAGGCATGATTGCCGCTTGGTTCGGCGGTTTACGCGAGGGGCATAAAGAAGTTAATATTTATACCAGCATGTATAAAAATGGCAAATGGTCAGCACCTGTATTAGCTGCTGATGGATACATTGATCAAAATACCCGTTACGCCTGTTACAATCCCGTTCTATTTTTAGCACCGGATGGTGAGTTGTTGCTGTTTTACAAAATTGGGCCGCGTGTGATCGACTGGACCGGATGGATGAAACGTTCCAAAGATAATGGACTCTCATGGGGTCCAGCAGAACAACTTCCAGATGGCATCTTGGGGCCGATTCGAAATCAACCGATATGGGCCGATGGACTTTTGATCTGTCCATCCAGTACAGAACGAGACGGCTGGAAAGTACATTTTGAATTTACGAATGACAATGGCCGCACCTGGACCAAAGGACCAGACCTCAACGATGGTAAGCCCATCAGTGGAATTCAACCTGCTGTTCTGCGGCATGATGCAATTACGTTACAAGCTTTAACCCGAAGTCAAAATCGAACCATCAACGAAACCTGGAGCAAAGACAATGGAAGAACATGGAGCCCGCTTCAACAAACGGAAATGCCAAACAACAATTCAGGAATCGATGCCATTACGTTGAAAGATGGAAGACATCTATTGGTATACAACAATGTAAAACCACCAGAATCGGTAAGAGACGGATGGGGCGGAAGATCTCCATTGAATGTTGCCATTTCTACAAACGGTAAAAACTGGGTGAATAAAATAACCTTGGAAAACGAACCCAAAATGGAATTCTCCTACCCATTTGTCATTCAGTCAGAAGACGGCTTGGTTCACATTACCTACACCTGGAAAAGGAAAAAGGTCAAGCACATTATCATTGACCCAAAAAAAATAAATTAGGAACTACCTCAACTGCCCGGCGGACCATTCTGCAGCTACTAGACTCTTGAAAAATTTGGATGTAGTTTCCATCAGTTTTTGCTGTGTCTCTAACAATTTGGTTTCTCGGGTATTCACCAAGAACATACTGCTTTCTCCCACTGCAAATTTGGTTTCTTCAGCTTTGAGAAGACTGCGCTGATTCTTAACACTACCCTGCATCAATAAAACTTGTTCTTTCAGCGAAAGCAACTCACTGAAACTTGCTTTGATTTTGTTTTCAATTTCCAAACGGGTTTGTCGAATTTCAAGCGATTGATTGTTGATCTTTAACTGCGCCATATTGAATTCGCCTCGTGCAGAACGTTGCAACAAAGGCAATCCAAACGTCAATCCGTATTTATAGTTATTTTGAAATAGTGCCTGTTTCAATGGATTCGAAAAGTTATACCCGGTATTTAAAAAGTTGTAATCTACATCC
>JAULVY010000037.1:0-8091 GCA_032110825.1 Chitinophagaceae bacterium
GTTTTTTAGCAATTAGGGCATCATGTTCTGTTGCATATCCAGCCTGCTGCATTCCATGAATACCGGCAAGTAAAGGGCCCATTCCGGATTTACCCAATACTTTTACATCGCTCCGTTGCTGAGGCATCACATAACCGCTTTCATACATCTCCAAAACAGATCGCTTGGCTTCTGCAATTCTTCTGCTTTGATTCATGACCACTTCATCAAGCCCCTTTCTCATTACCCCCAAAGAATAGGCTTCAAAAGCTGAAGTAGCAACTTTAGCAGTAGCAATGGGTATAAACCTGTTTTTAAGCGTGATGGTTTCTGGCTCATCTTCGTGCATTTCATCAGCAGCACGTAAAGCAAATTCTTTTGTACCTCCGCCACCCGGAATCAAACCTACACCCAATTCTACCAAGCCAATATAGGTTTCGGCAGAAGCACAGATCTTATCTGCATGCAGGCTCAATTCACAAGCACCGCCAAGAGATAAGGCATGCGGAGCAACAACAACCGGGACCGCAGAATAGCGAGCTCTCATCATGGTGTTTTGAAACATGGCAATTGCTAAATCCAGCTCATCGTATTCTTGTTCAATGGCAAACATAAAAATCATGCCTACATTAGCGCCAGCGGAAAAATTATTTCCTTCATTTGCAATAACCAGCCCCTTGTATTTATCCTCGGCCAGGCCAATACTTTTTTGAATACCTTCTAAAACTTCTCCGGCAATCGTTCCCATTTTAGTATACCATTCTAAGCCCAGCACATCATCGCCCAAATGGTACGTTCTACAAACACTATTCTTCCAAACCGTCTGCGATTCGTAGTTGCGCATCACGATAAACGCCTTCTCCTGAGTTGGTGCATAAATGGATTCGTAGGTACCCGTTAGAGGCGAATAACATTGTTTTTTTCCGTCTACAATTCGATAAAAATTAGAATTGCCTTTATCGAGCATTTCACTCACCCACGGAGCGATCGACAACCCCTGTTTTTTCATGTTCTCAAGGGTTGTTTTAACACCCAGTGCATCCCAGGTTTCAAAAATTCCAATTTCCCAACCAAAACCAGCCATCAAGGCTTGGTCGATGCTGTAGACATGATCGGATATTTCCGGAATGCGATGCGTTACATAGGCGAACAACCTGTAGTGAAAGTTTCGATAGAAGGTACCAGTTGAATCAGACGATGAGCAAAGTAATTTGAGACGATCGCTTAATAGATCTATCGCCTTAGCAGTGTCTAACAAAGGAAACTTTGGCTTTTTTCGCTTGCCATATTCCATGGTTTTTAAATCCAGCGTTAAGATTTCCTTTTCACCGGACTCCGTTTTTATTTTTTTGAAAAACCCACTTCCTGTTTTATCACCCAACCAGTTTTTGTTGGTCATTTCACTTAACCAGGATGGGATCTTGAATGTTTCCCGTTCCTGATCCTGCAGGCAGTTGGCATAGAGTCCATTGGCCACATGCACAAGTGTATCCAACCCTACCACATCAGAGGTTCTGAATGTAGCAGATTTGGGTCTTCCAATAATTGGCCCCGTAAGGGTGTCAATCTCATCAATGCCCAGCCCCAACTCATCCATCAACTGAAAAAGCGACATGATACTGAACATCCCAATACGGTTGGCAATGAAGCCGGGCTGATCTTTACATAAGACCGTTGTTTTCCCTAAAAACAAATCGCCATACTCCATTAAAAAATCAACTACCCATTTTTCCGTTTGGGGAGTGGGAATGATTTCTAATAATCGCAAATACCGAGGGGGATTGAAAAAATGCGTTCCGCAAAAATGTTTTTGAAAATCTTCGGTTCTACCCTCAGCCATTAAGTGAATGGGGATACCGGATGTATTGGATGTAATTAAAGATCCAGGCTTTCTTAGTTGATCAATCTTTTCATACAAACTCTTTTTGGCATCTAATTTTTCAACAATTACTTCAATAATCCAATCGCAAGTAGAAATTTTAGCCAAGTCGTCTTCAAAATTTCCAGTGGCGATATTTTTTACTACATCTTTCGTGAAAACAGGAGATGGGTTGGATTTGATTGCTGACTGTAAGGATGCATTCACCAACTTATTCTTATCCGAGGGCTGGGTTGAACCGGAATCCGAAAATGCCATATCGAGCAGAAGGACTGGTATTCCAACTCCTGCAAAATGACAAGCGATTCGAGAACCCATAACACCACTTCCCAATACGGCTACTTTCTTGATGTGCGGTTTCATATGTAATTATTTTAAGTTACTTTCCAGCCGCCTTTTGTTAATTGTCCTGCACCAACAAAATGCAATTTACCTTCCGCATCTTCTGCCATAAGAATCATGCCATTGCTATCAATCCCCTTCATTTTACGTGGAGCTAGATTTGCAACTACTACAACCGCTTGACCAATAATTTGTTCCGGTTCGAAGTATGGAGCAATCCCCGACAAAATAGTTCTTTTTTCAAATCCCAAATCCACCTCCAATTGCAATAATTTGTCGGCCTTTGGTACTTTTTGAGCAGATACAATCACTCCGGTTCTTAAATCAAGTTTCGCAAAATCATCGTAAACGATGATCGGTTTCAAATCTGAAGATGCGTTCGCATGTATTTCAGCCTCTTTTCCGGCAACTGGCTCTTGCATAATACCCGATTTTAATTTCAGAATTTGTTCTTCAATTTCTGCATCTTCAATTTTCCTAAAAAGTAGTTGAGGCTCCCGTAAGCGATATCCAACGCTGAGCAGCTTCATGCTGCCGGTATTTTCCCATTCTAGGATGCGGTCAACCACTTTCATCATGTAATTCATGCGCGAAGCGGTTGAAGGCAAGAATGGATTAATATAAATAGCTAAATTAGCCATGAGCTGCAGGCAATGATGCATGCAGTTATCAATTTTCTTTTGATTTTCTGGATACTGCTCTAGTGATTTAGCTACAATCCAGGGTTGTTTTTCCTGCATGTACCGATTTCCCTTGCGAGACAGATCTATAACCTCGTAAAGTGCTTCACGAAATTTAAAAGATGTAATAGATTTTTCAATATTACTCTTAGACGATATAATACTCTGCTCCAGTTCACGATCTAAGTCGTCTGCAAATTCTGCATGATATGCTGGCACTTTTCCACCACAAAGTTTATGCATGAGAACCATCGTGCGGTTTACATAATTTGCGAATATGGCAACCAATTCGCTGTTTACCGCATCTTGAAAACCTTTCCAAGTAAACTCACTGTCTTTGGTTTCCGGTGCAATTTGAGTAAGATAATATCGCAGCATATCCACACAAGCATCTCCGCCGTTTTCTTTTTTTACAAAGTCTTGGATATAATCGCGCATATCCAACTTCCAATTTCTACTAGTGCTCATTTTATCCCCTTCGAGATTGAGAAACTCGTTTGCTGGAACATAGGAGGGCAATATGTTTCCGTGAAGTTTCAGCATCACCGGGAAAATGATACAATGAAATACGATATTATCTTTTCCTATAAAATGAACAAGTTGAGTATCGTTGTCATACCAATACGGTTTCCAATCTTTATTGTTATCCAATGCCCATTGGCGGGTTGCAGAAATATATCCAATGGGTGCATCAAACCAAACGTAAAGCATTTTTCCTTCAGCACTTTCTAAGGGAACTTTAACTCCCCAATCCAAATCTCGCGTTACAGCTCGGGGTTGCAATCCGCCGTCAATCCAACTTTTGCATTGTCCAACTACCGTTGACCTCCAATCGTCTTTGTGTTCCTCTAAAATCCATTTGCGTAAAAAATCTTCGTGCTTACCCAAGGGCAAATACCAATGCGTTGTTTTCTTTTTTATGGGGGTGTTTCCGCTGATGGTGCTCAGGGGGTTGATCAATTCATCTGGACTTAATGTGGATCCGCAGGTTTCACATTGATCACCAAAAGCTCTGTCGCTTTTGCAATGCGGGCATGTTCCTTTGATAAAACGATCGGCCAGAAAGGTTTTGGATGCTTCGTCGAAGTATTGCTCTGTTTCATGGGTTTCCAACTCTCCCCTCTCATGCAAATAAGAGAAGAATTCTCTTGCTGTTTCGTGATGTAAAGGGTCGGATGTTCGATGGTAAATATCAAAAGAAATATGTAGGTCCTTAAAATCGTCTTTCAGTGCCTGATGGTATTTATCGATAATTGCCTGAGGTGTTGAACCTTCCTTCATAGCCTGAATGGGGATAGCTGTTCCGTGTTCATCGCTACCACAAACAAAGACCACGTCCTTTTTATTAGCCCGTAAAAAGCGGGCATAGATGTCGGCAGGAATATATGCCCCCGCTAAATGGCCAATATGCTTTAAGCCATTCGCATAAGGAAGTGCACTGGTTATTAAATATCGTTTTGGAGAGGATTGCATGAAAATCTATTGGTAGGAACAAAAATAGCCAAATGTACTGATGCAGCCTATTCATTTGAGAGGCATACACTAAATTTACCGTATGAAATTTCCCCCTTTTTTAAAGCCAGGCGACGAAATTGGACTAGTTTGTCCCGCTGGCTATATGTCCAAGGAAAAAGTGAATAGCTGTGTCTCCGTATTAAAAAAATGGGGATATAAAGTTGCTGTAGGAAAAACGGTAGGCGGCAAGTCAAAAAACTATTTTTCAGGAACCGACAATGAAAGGCTTGCTGATATCCAGCAGTTTTTAGATGACCCCAAAATCAAAGCTATTGTCTGTGCTAGAGGAGGCTACGGTACAACCCGCATCTTAGATCAAATTGATTGGAGCATATTTAAAAAAAATCCCAAATGGATTGTTGGATTTTCAGATATTACTGTATTGCACGGATATCTTCAAAAAACACTGAAGACATCCAGTATACATGGGCCAATGGCAGGGGCTTTCAACAAGAGTGATGGTGAAGATTCATTTATCCAAAGCTTAAAAAAAACCTTGGAAGGAAAAGAACAAATTATACAGTCGCAACACCATCCATTTAACCACTTGGGTAAAACTTCAGCTCCCATCACGGGGGGAAATTTGTGCTTACTGGCACATGGCATAGGCAGTAACTCTGAAATAGATACAAAAAATAAAATCCTCTTTATTGAAGATATCGACGAGCAGTTGTACAACATTGACCGGATGATGCATCAATTAAAAAGAGCGGGTAAGCTCAGATCTTTGAAAGCCTTGTTGGTGGGTGGGTTTTCTGACTGCAAAGATACCGAGCGTCCATTTGGAAAGAAAGCATATGAAATCATACAAGAATGTGTACAAGAATACGAGTATCCGAAAGTGTTTGGGTTTCCGATTAGCCATGAAAAGGAAAACATGGCCATCGTATTGGGGAAAACCTATTCGCTCCATGTTACAAAGACAGGCGCAACCTTAGGAGGTTAGCCAATCAAATGCTTGATTGCATTTCGAACATTTGGGTAAATGAAGTTAAACTCGGTTTCTTGAAGTTTTTTGCAATCAACAGTCGTGCTTTTTAAAACTTCGATACTCATCTCCCCTAGAATCAGCTTTAATAAAAATTCTGGCACCCGAATGGGGATGAAAAAATTTCCATTCATGGCGTTTGCTATCCCAAGTGTGAGCGTTTGATTGTTTACGGGTTCTGGAGCCGTTAAGTTGAAAACTCCTTGCATGGATTGGGTTTCAATCGCATGTAAAAAAGCCCGACAAAGATCATCGATGTGTATCCAGCTTACCATTTGTTTTCCCGAACCCAAAATAGCCGCAACGCCCATTCGTGCAGGTTTTTTAAACTCTGCCAAGGCCCCACCTTCGTTACTGAGGGCTATACCTAAACGCAGAACAACAAGGCGTATGTTTAATGCTTTTATTTTAGAGATACTACTTTCCCAGGCATTGCAAGTTTCACCCAAAAAATCATGAGAATAAGGATCATCTTCTTTGAAAGGAGTTCCAGTATCCGGACCATACCAACCAATGGCAGATGCAGAAATAACTGCTTTTACTTTGTTTGGTTTTTGAGATAGACATTGGTATAGCAAATCACTACTTTGAGTTCTACTTTTACTTATTTCTTCTTTCCTCTTTTTGGTCCATCTCTTTTTTGCAACCCCTTCTCCCGCCAAGTGAACAATATAATCAGCTTGAGATAAAGCCTGATCATCCATTTTCATTTTTTCAATATCCCATTTCGCGTAATAGATCTTGCCACTGGGCCTGAAGCTGTTCGATTGATACGCTGTTTTATACACCGACGCTGTTTCAACAGGGTTTCTCGACAATATAATCACATCATACCCCTGCTGCAGTAGAAGCCTACTTAATGCAGTGCCTATCATTCCGGTACCGCCGGTTATTAGTACAGTTGACATCAGAAATTTATTTTTGCAAAATTACTACATAAAATAAAAAAACCCCGGATGCTCTTCCGGGGTTGGTACGGTGGATGTTGGTTTTTCATCAATCAGGTTTCTTACCCTCAAGGAAGGTATTGATGGTGCTGATTTGAGCTACGTTGTTTTCGTCTGTACTGACCGAATAACTGCTGTAAAACTTCTCAACCGAGGCCAATGTAGTGTTATGGACTTGCAGGTTGTGCCTTACATATGCAGGAATATTTTCATACTCGTTATTAGGATCAGAAGCGTTGAAATTGAAAGAGAGATTTCTGAGCTTGTAAAGCCTCTCTTCCGATCTAGCCCTTTGAGCCTCTGCCTCATCAAAAGGAGCAGGTTCAATGACTTTATTTTGGATGACAGGCAATTCAGGTTGAGAAATCACTGGAACTTCTTCATGAAAAACCAGTTCAAATGATACCTCCTCTTGAACAACATCTTGCACTTGAACATCTTGAATTGACGATAAAAGTTGAGGTTCATTTACTTCTGTTATCTTCTGCGAATCCTTTACTGGCTCTTCGCTACTTGAACCTACCATGTTCTCTTCCACTTGATTTGTAGTGGCTGGGTATTGCTCCGAAGTATAAATGACGCTGGGCTTAATCAAAAAACCAGATGGCACAGTAGTGTCAGTTTCAATAGATGTCTCTTCAAGATTGAAAAACGCTGGCTCAGTTAATTCATCTTGTGCCAACTGCACTTCAGCTTGATCCTCAACTGGTGTTAAATCCTCAATTTTTAGTTCAAAAACGATTGCCTTTTCTTCTTCAAACTCGTTGCCTAGTTCTGAAATCGTCAACACTTCTTCTGCTTGTATTTCAGATGCAGGTACCTCCATTTCAAAGACTACAGGAGATTCATCTTCCAATACACTGAGCTCAGCAATTGTAACTTCAGGTGCTGGTTCCTCAATGGGCTGTACCAATGAAATAGGTTCAGGCTTCGGTTGAGGGTTTACATCCAATGTAAACATGATTTTTTCGTCCTTCACTTCTTGCTTGGTAATCGCCCGCGGCTCTCCGAAAGGAGATTTTTGTTCGAACCCTGTAGCAATAATGGTTATACTAATGTCATCTCCCAATGAATCATCATAACCAAGTCCCAAAATCACATCCGCATCTTCTCCAGCTTGTGCAAGCAGGTATTGTTGAATGGTTTCCACCTCATCCATTGTAAATTCGGATTCACCGGCTCTGGAATTGATATTGATAAGCACCCATTTTGCTCCTTTAATATCGTTATCGTTCAGTAACGGTGAATTCAAAGCTTGTTCAATAGCAAGCTGTGCCCTTGATTCTCCTTGAGCCCTTGCACTACCCAGGATAGCAACACCACCGTTTCGCATAACTGTACATACATCCGCAAAATCAACGTTGATTTGACCCGTTGTATTGATTACATCGGTAATGCATTTAGCCGCAGTAGCAAGAACATTATCCGCTGTAGATAGCGCAGCACTCATGGTGAGATTTCCAAATTGGTGCCTAAGTTTATCGTTACTGATCACCAAAAGTGTATCAACATGAGATTTCAATTGTTGAATACCGGCTTCTGCGTGCAAAGCGCGTTTTTTTCCTTCGTATGAAAAGGGCATGGTTACAATACCAACGGTAAGGATACCCATGTCCTTGCAAATCTTTGCAATAATGGGGGCGCCTCCCGTTCCTGTTCCACCACCCATACCTGCTGTAACAAATGCCATTTTGGTATTGACCTCCAAGATGCGTTTGATTTCCTCTAGACTTTCCTCTGTAGCCTGCCGTCCTATTTCAG
>JAULVY010000038.1:0-18643 GCA_032110825.1 Chitinophagaceae bacterium
CCAATGATGGCTCCAATTCCGAGTGCAACAAGATTTCCTGCACCCAATGTTCGCTTCAATCCTTTTTCTGAATCAGCAGCTGTGGCCAGCATTACATCGAGTGATTTTTTTCTAAATAAGCCCATATTAACTAGTTATTTTGATTCTGTTAAAGGTCCTAAAATAGGGCAATTCTCGGTTTTGATGAACTTTTATTTTGGGGTTGAAATAAAATTCCCAAATCCGTTCAAATCATTTATTTTACGAAACTTAAATCTCAACGAAAGCTGAACATGAAGGGTTCTTCCAGTAAACTGACAATATATATCTTGGTGGCCATGGTTTTGGGAATTGGAGTGGGGTATTTTATTCACGTCAATTCCAATGCAGAAACCATCAAGTCGTTTTCCACCAACATCAAATTGCTTACTACCATCTTCCTTCGCTTGGTTCAGATGGTGATTGCCCCTCTTGTATTTACCACCCTTGTGGTTGGCATAGCTAAATTGGGTGATTTGGGATCCGTTGGAAGAGTAGGAGGCAAGGCCTTGTTGTGGTTTATTACAGCATCATTGGCAAGTTTGTTGTTGGGAATGGTATTGGTGAATTTTTTTCAACCCGGAGCAGCCATTGAATTGGGCAATGCCGATACAGAAGGTGCAAAAGACCTGATCGGAAAAACACAGGAATTCTCGTTGCAGAAATTTATTGAGCACGTGTTTCCTAAAAGCGTGGTCGAGGCTATGGCTACCAATGAAATTTTACAATTGGTTGTCTTCTCTATCTTTTTTGGTGTAGGCACAACGGCATTGGGAGAAAAGGGGAAAGTGATTACCCACGCCTTAGATGCAGCAGCGCATATCATCCTTAAAATGGTAGGCTATGTAATGAACTTTGCTCCACTCGGTGTATTTGGTGCGATTGCTGCTGTAATAGCTTCAAAAGGCTTGGAAGTATTTTCGTTTTACGGGCAATATCTCTTGGCTTTTATTTTGGGTATAGCTTGCTTGTGGCTGATTTTATTAACGGTTGGATATTTTATTCTAGGAAAAAGGTTGTTTGAGTTGTTGCGAGCGATTTCGCAGCCGTTATTGATTGCATTCAGTACAACCAGTAGCGAAGCAGTATTTCCTAAATTGACAACCGAGTTAGAGAAGTTTGGATGCAAAGACAAAATTGTTTCTTTCATCCTGCCGCTTGGATACAGTTTTAATTTAGATGGCAGCATGATGTACATGACCTTCGCCAGTTTGGCGATTGCTCAGGCATATGGAATCCATCTCGATTTAGGTACACAACTAACCATGTTGCTGGTATTGATGTTAACCAGCAAAGGAATTGCTGGTGTTCCACGTGCATCGTTGGTTGTAGTGACTGCAACCTGTGCTATGTTCAATATCCCTCCAGAAGGGATTGCACTCATCATTCCTATCGACCATTTTTGCGATATGTTCCGTACCATGACTAACGTAGTAGGCAATGCATTGGCAACTACGGCGGTCAGCAAATGGGAGGGCGAACTCACAGAGGCCGTTGCAGAAGTTTGATTTTGAAAAAAAATGATTTGTCATGATTGATTTGGTGATACAGTGGAAAGATCTTTTGAATCCTGAGTTTTATATTCAACACGGTGGACTCTGGCTGTTTTTATTCATTGTTTTTGCAGAAACAGGTTTGTTTGCAGGTTTTTTTCTGCCAGGTGATTCACTGCTTTTTGTAGCTGGTATTTACAGCAATGAATTGGCCGCAGAGTTGTTTAGTCTGAACAACGATCTATTGAATCTTTTTCTGATTTGCGTTTTGGTAGTGGGTGCAGGTATACTTGGAAATGCAGTCGGCTACTGGTTTGGCGCAGCCAGTGGTCCATTTTTATTTAGTCGGAAAGACACGTTCTTTTTTAAGAAAAAACATTTGTTTGCTGCCAAAGAATTTTACGACAAACACGGAGGCGGTGCCATTGTGTTTGCGCGGTTCTTGCCCATCATCCGAACATTTGCACCGATTATTGCAGGAGTTGTTCGCATGGAAAAACACCGATTTACTTTTTACAATATCATTGGATGCGTAGCATGGGCTGTAACCATGTTGGCATCAGGGCATTATCTCTATAAATTGTTTTTAAACCAATTTGGGTTTGATCTCAAAGACCGACTGGAATTTATTGTTTTGGGGATCATACTGATTACTACAGCTCCCGTGATTTACAAACTTGTTCGCGGAAGTAAAAAGAAAGAATCCTAAAGTTTTCTTTTATGCAGAAAGGGCTTTCAAAGAATCATTTTTTTAATCTGGCGGTTATTGTTGCTGCTCTGGGTTATTTCGTTGATATCTACGATTTGTTGTTGTTTACCATTGTGCGTGAACCGAGTTTAAAAGCAATTGGTGTTCAGGATACAGAAATGCTTTCTGCAAGTACTTATATCATCAATTATCAGATGATTGGACTTTTGATAGGAGGAATTTTGTGGGGAGTGATGGGAGATAAGCGAGGACGTTTGAGTGTTTTGTTTGGATCTATTCTTCTTTACTCGGTTGCAAATTTTGTTACAGGTTATGTTCAAACCGTTGATCAATATGCGTGGCTTCGTTTCATTGCAGGAATTGGTCTTGCTGGAGAGTTGGGCGCAGGCATAACGTTGGTTAGTGAACTCATGCCCAAGAAAAACAGAGGAGTGATAACATCCTTTGTAGCAGGAGTTGGTTTGTTTGGTGCCGTTTTTGCTTTTTTGGTTTATCGTTTCACAGACGATTGGCGATTGTGTTATAAGATTGGCGGAGTGCTCGGAATTTTCTTGTTGATTCTTCGAATTAAAGTCTCCGAAAGTGCAATTTTCAAAAGCATTGAAACGTCTCATGTTTCAAAAGGCAATATCTTGATGTTTTTCAACAATGCGAGGCGCTTTCGGAAATATGTGCTTGCAATTTTAATTGGACTCCCAACTTGGTTTGTGATTGGTATTATGCTGAACCTGAGTAATCGATTTGCGGCAGAGTTGTATGGTGAGAATGCAATTGATTCTGGACAATCCATCATGTTTGGATACATCGGAATTGCCTTGGGAGATATCACCGTAGGGTTGGTGAGTCAATATTACAAGAGCAGAAAAAAAGCATTGTATATTTTTTATGCTATGACGTTTTTGGGGGTAGTATTTTTCTTCAGTCCCTTAAACAATTCTGATACCACCATGTATGCGGTTTCTTTTTATTTAGGATTTTCCACTGGCTTCTGGGCCATTTTTGTTACCATGGGTGCTGAGCATTTTGGTACCAACATTCGAGCTACAGCTGCAACAACAATTCCCAATATGGTAAGAGGCGCATTGCCTCTGATGAATCTATTATTCAAAGATTATTTTCAAGGCGATTTGGGCTGGGGGCTTGTTCAAAGCGGAATTGTAACCGGATCCATCGTAATGGCTATCTCGGTAATTGCTTTAATCTTTACGGAAGAGACATTCCATAAAGATTTGGATTTTGTGGAGGAGGATTAGGGTAGTAAGGAGTAGAAGGGGAAAGGGGAATAGGGAATAGGGAATAGGGAATAGGGAATAGGGAATAGGGCAAAAAATAAAAGAGGGATCAGTATTTAGGTTAAACCAAATTCTGATCCCTTTGTCGTTCCCCCTATTCCCTATTCCCTATTCCCTATTCCCTATTCCCTATTCCCTATTCCAAAACCTCATTCATCGACCTCACAGCGGCAGCACTTTTTTCAAATGCTTCTTTTTCGGAGGCGGTGAGATCCAAGGGAAGAATTTTTTCCCATCCGGTTTTGCTGATAACAACAGGAACACCTAAACAAATATCTTTTTGTCCATATTCACCATCTAATGCTACGCAGCACGTGAATAGTTTTTTCTCATCGCGAAGAATGCTATTGACCAACGCAGCTCCAGCAGCTCCAGGTGCGTACCAAGCAGATGTTCCAATCAACTTGGTAAGGGTTGCGCCGCCCACCATGGTATCGGAAACGATTTGTTGTTGTTGCTCTTCGCTCAAAAATTGAGTAACAGGAATGCTGTTCCACGTTGCTTTGCTGATCAAAGGAATCATGGTTGTATCACCGTGTCCACCGATTACGATGGCATTGAGATCGCTTGCGCTGCAACCCAAGTGTTTGGTGAGTTGGTATTTAAAGCGACTGCTATCCAATGTTCCACCCATGCCAATGATTCTGTGCTTGGGTAGTCCAGTTGATTTCAATGCTAAATAAGTCATGGTATCCATCGGATTGCTAATCACAATGATGATGGTATTGGGAGAATATTTCAATATATTTTCACACACCCCCTTCACTATGCTGGCATTGGTGCCTATCAATTCTTCTCTGGTCATTCCAGGTTTACGAGGAATTCCTGAAGTAATAACAACAACATTGCTGTTGGCAGTTTTGGAATAGTCGTTGGTTGAACCAGTAATGATGGTATCAAACCCCAATAATGCAGCAGTTTGTTGCATATCCTGGGCTTTGCCTTCTGCAAGTCCCTCTTTGATGTCTAATAAAACAAGGTCTGTGCAAACACCTGCTCGTGCAATATTGTCGGCGCATGTTGCACCAACTGCTCCTGCTCCAATTACCGTTACTTTCATTTTTTTATGAATTTTGAGTTGAATGATTTTATTGCCCGCAAAGGTATGATGGTTTTTCTCAATTTGGTTTACCTTTGCCGACTCAAAACACAGTCATGGCAAATACATCAGATATTTCTAGGGGTATGATCATCAAGTTAGAAGGCAGCCTCTACACCATTATCGAATTCGGGGAAAATAAAACTGCCCGTGCAGCAGCCAAAGTTTGGGCCAAGCTGAAGGGGGTAGATAATAATCGTTCTATTGAAAAAACATGGAACAGCGGGGATACCATCTATCCGGTACGTGTGGAGCGTAAAAGCTACCAGTACCTATATAAGGATGATACCGGTTATAATTTCATGGACAACGAAACTTTCGAGCAAATTGCGGTGGCGGAAAGCCTGGTGGATGCTCCACAGTTTTTGACTGACGGACAGGAAGTTTCTGTATTGATCAATACTGAATCCGAATCACCTATGAGCGTGGAACTCCCTGATAAAGTAATCTCAAAGGTTACGTATTCAGAGCCCGGTTTGAGGGGTGATACAGCAACCAGAACCTTGAAGCCTGCTACTGTAGAAACGGGTGCAACGGTAATGGTTCCCTTGTTTGTGAATGAAGGAGATGTGATCCGAATCAATACCAAAACAGGTGAATATATCGAAAGAGTGAAAGATTGATTTTTATCGTTTTTTGCTCTTTTTTCAACATTTTTGCCCCGATTTTGACCAAAATCGGGGCTTTTTTATGAAAAATCGGATAAAATTTAATTTGGTCGGGATTCAATTTTGACCCACCTTTACCGCCCGAAACCATTAAAAAAACAAGAGTCATGGATCTGAAGCAAATACAAGACCTGGTTAAGATGGTCAACAAGTCCAATATCAGTGAACTTTCTATTGAAGAGAAAGACATTAAAATTACCATCAAGCAAAAAGAAGACAAATTCGTTACTGCAACACCTATTCAGGCTATGCAAACTTTTCAAGCTTCCCCGGTAGCAGCTCAGCAGTTGTCTGCTCCTGCAGCCCCAACAGCCAAGGGTGAGGAAAAGGTTGCGGATAACCTGATTACAATCAAGAGTCCCATGATCGGTACGTTTTACAGAAAGCCTGGTCCCGGTAAGCCCAATTTCGTAGAAGAAGGCGATGAGGTTAGATCGGGTAAGGTAGTTTGCATCATTGAGGCCATGAAGCTATTCAATGAAATTGAAAGCGAAATCAATGGTCGGGTAGTTAAAATATTGGTTGAAGATTCTACTCCGGTTGAATATGACCAGCCTTTGTTCTTGGTTGAACCTGCCTAATGGTGGGTATTCCCTTTTATTTTTTTAAAACTGAGGCATGACGAAAGATTCAAAAACGAATTTTAAGAAGATACTAATTGCAAACCGAGGTGAAATCGCATTGCGGGTAATCAGAACCTGCCGGGAGATGGGAATCAAAACCGTAGCGGTTTATTCAACTGCCGACAAAGACAGTTTACATGTAAAGTTTGCGGATGAGGCGGTATGCATTGGCAAACCGGCCAGTACCGACTCGTATTTGAATATTCCGCATTTGATGGCGGCAATGGAAATCACCAATGCCGATGCGGTTCATCCCGGATATGGATTTTTAGCAGAGAATGCACGATTTGCTGAAATATGCGGGGAGCATGGAGTTAAGTTTATTGGTCCAACTCCTGATCAAATCAGAGCGATGGGTGATAAAATCACTGCCAAAGAAACCATGATCAAGGCAGGAGTTCCAGTCGTTCCCGGCAGTGGCGGTTTATTGGAAAGTGTAGAAGAGGCAAAATCCATTGCCAACGGAATTGGATACCCTGTTATTCTAAAAGCCACAGCAGGTGGTGGAGGAAAAGGAATGCGTGTAGTATGGGAAGAATCTGAAATTGAAAAGGCATACAATACGGCAAAGACCGAAGCGTTGGCATCGTTCAAGAACGATGGTGTGTACATGGAGAAATTTGTAGAAGAGCCTCGTCACATTGAAATTCAAGTGGCAGGAGATCGCTACGGTAAGGTTTGCCACATGAGTGAGCGGGATTGCTCTATTCAAAGAAGACATCAGAAACTTGTGGAAGAATCTCCTTCTCCGTTTATGACGGATGAATTAAGAGAGCGTATGGGAGCTGCTGCAGTAAAAGCTGCGCAAGCCATCAACTACGAAAGTGTTGGAACCATTGAGTTCTTGGTGGACAAACACAGGGATTTTTATTTTATGGAAATGAATACCCGCATTCAGGTTGAACATTGTGTAACAGAAGAGGTAACCAACTTTGACTTGATTAAAGAGCAAATCAAAATTGCTGCAGGTGAACCGATTTCCGGAAAGCATTATCATCCAGAAATGCATGCGATTGAATGCAGGATCAATGCAGAAGATCCATACAACGATTTCAGACCCAGTCCGGGTAAAATTACCGTGTTGCATCAGCCAGGTGGGCACGGTATTCGCATTGACTCTCATGTATATGCAGGATACGTTATCCCTCCGTATTACGATTCTATGATTGCAAAAATCATTGCTGTGGCTCGTACACGCAAGGAAGCTATAAATACCATGAGCCGTGCGTTAAGTGAATATGTAATTGAAGGGGTGAAGACAACCATTCCGTTTCATCAGCAATTGATGAAGAACGAAAGCTTCATCAGTGGAAACTTTACCACAAAGTTTTTGGACACGTTCAAAATGCAATAAAAACGAACTCCATAAAAAAAGGCCCTGCAGATGCGGGGCCTTTTCAATTATCCAATTTTCAAGAGTTTAGCGAAGGAAGAGAATCTCTCTGTATTTAGGAAGTTCCCACTCGGAGTCGTCTACCAATAATTCCAATTTATCAACGGAGTAACGAATCTGATCGAAATAAGGTTTCACTTTATCGCAATAGGCAATTGCTTTTGCTCTGGTATCTGATAGCGCATTTGCGGCTTTTCTTGCTTCGGTCATTTCTTCGGCAAGAACTTGCACTTTATTGATGTGTTCTGATATTTCATGTAGAACATTCAATTGTGCTTTGTAGCCTTCTGGTTTTACGCCAACCTCTTTTAAGCCTTTGATATTTTCAATCAATACATTTTGATAACGGATAGCTGCAGGAAGGATGTGGTTGCCGGCGAGGTCTCCCATCACGCGACCTTCGATTTGAACGTACTTGATGTATTTTTCCAATTCGATTTCGTGACGTGCTTCGAGTTCTTTGTGAGAAAGTACTTTGTGCTTGTGAAACAATACCTTGGCCTTGTCGGTTACCAATGAATCCAGTGCAAGAGGAGTTGTTTTCAAATTGGGCAATCCGCGCTTTTCAGCTTCTTTCTCCCACTCTTCGCTGTAGCCATCTCCTTCAAACAATACCTTCTTGGAAGCTTTGATGTAGTTCTTGATGACTTGCATGATGGCTACTTCTTTCTTATCACCTTTTTCGATTAATGCATCTACTTCTGATTTGAAGCTGCTTAATGTTTCTGTCATGATGGTGTTCAATACCGTCATGTTGTATCCGCAGTTTGCAGAGGAGCCAACTGCACGAAATTCAAATTTATTTCCGGTGAAAGCGAAAGGAGATGTTCTGTTTCTGTCTGTATTGTCGAGCAACAATTCAGGGATGCTCTTGTGGATATCGAGCTTGAGCATCACCTCATCTTGTTCGTCGAATTTATCACCCACTCTGCTTTCTACTTCATTCAATACTTTGGTTAAGTAACCGCCGATGTATGCAGAAATGATGGCAGGGGGTGCTTCGTTTGCTCCCAAGCGATGATCGTTACCAGCAGATGCGATGGCTGCACGAAGAAGATCTGCGTGATCATGAACGGCTTTGATTGTGTTTACAAAGAAAGCAAGGAACATGAGGTTGGTTTTGGGAGTTTTACCGGGGGCAAGCAAATTAACTCCAGTATCTGTAGCCATGCTCCAGTTGTTGTGCTTACCGCTTCCGTTAATACCGGCAAATGGTTTTTCATGCAGCAACACACGAAGCTTGTGGCGCTTTGCCACGCGTGTCATCACATCCATCAACAAGGTATTGTGATCAACAGCCAAATTCAATTCTTCAAAAATGGGAGCACACTCAAATTGCGCAGGTGCAACTTCATTGTGACGCGTTCTCAATGGGATACCTAAGCGGTAAGCCTCGTATTCGAAATCACGCATGAATGCATATACGCGCTCAGGGATCGATCCAAAATAATGGTCTTCCAATTGCTGACCTTTAGCAGGGGAGTGTCCGAAAACAGTTCTTCCCGTCATGATCAGATCCGGACGCGCATTGGCTAATCCTTCGTCTACAACAAAATATTCTTGTTCCCATCCGAGAGTAGCAGTTACTTTAGAAACATTTTTATCAAAATAGTGACAAACATCAACAGCAGCTTTGTTGAGCGCTTCAATGGATTTAAGCAGTGGTGCTTTATAATCTAAACACTCACCGGTATAGGAAACGAAGATGGTGGGTATGCAAAGTGTAAGCCCTTGTCCAATATTCATGATAAATGCAGGAGAAGTTGGATCCCAAGCTGTATAGCCACGTGCTTCAAATGTTGCACGTATACCACCACTGGGAAAAGAAGAGGCGTCAGGCTCCTGCTGAGTGAGAGCGTTGCCATCAAATTCTTCAATGGCTGAGCCATCTGATTTCAACGTGAAAAAAGAATCGTGCTTTTCTGCTGATGTACCCGTTAACGGTTGAAACCAGTGTGTGTAATGTGTAACACCTTTTCGTTCTGCCCACTGTCTCATGCCGGCAGCAATGTAATTGGCAACACTTCTTTCAATTTTTTGTCCAGATTTTGCCGATGCAAGGAGGCTTTTGTACACATCATCGCTCAGGTATTCTCTAGCTGTTTTCAAGGAGAATACGTTTTCTCCGAAAATGGCAGTGATTTTAGCTGGACTTTCAACACGAATCTCTTCCTTGGAGGATGTGAGGTTGTCGATTGCTTTGAAACGAAGTGATTGCATAGTTGTAAATTTTAGAAGGCACAAAAGTCAACAAATCAACCCAGACGAACAATTTTTTAGAAGAAAATAGAAATTTTCTAATGGAAAATGTGAAAAAAATATGAATAAATTGGCTTTACGTTTAAAAAATATGAAGGAACTTATGGGTTTTATATACATATAAAATTATGTAATATGACTTTTCCACATTCTTTGAAGTGTTGTTTTTCAGCTTTTTATCCTACGGGGGTTTTGATCTAACTTCGCAGCACTTTTTGAACCATGAATACAACTGTAGCTACTGCAAAGCAACTGGGCTTGCTTCCCGAAGAATTTGAACAGATTGAAAAAATTTTAGGGCGAACACCGAATTTCACTGAATTGGCGGCATATTCTGTAATGTGGAGTGAACATTGCAGCTATAAAAATTCCATCAAATGGTTAAAAACCTTGCCCAGAGATGGAAGCAAATTGTTGGTGAAAGCGGGTGAAGAAAATGCAGGGTTAGCCGATATCGGCGATGGGTATGGAGTTGTATTTAAAATAGAATCGCACAATCACCCATCCGCTATTGAGCCTTTTCAAGGTGCTGCTACAGGCGTTGGTGGAATTCATCGTGATATTTTCACCATGGGCGCCCGACCTATCGCTGCTTTAAATTCATTGCGGTTTGGAAATCTAAAAGATCCCAAAACGCGTCATCTGCTGAAAGGAGTAGTTGAAGGTATTGGGCATTATGGAAACTGTTTTGGAGTTCCTACCGTTGGTGGTGAAGTATATTTTGAAAACTGTTATCATACCAATCCCTTGGTTAATGCGATGAGTGTTGGTATTGTAAAAGTTGGACAAACAGTTAGTGCAACTGCAGAAGGAGAGGGAAATCCAGTTTTCATTGTTGGATCAGCAACAGGGAAAGACGGAATCGGAGGTGCTTCGTTTGCCTCTGCAGACATCACCGCGGAAAGCGCGAAAGATTTGCCTGCAGTCCAGGTGGGGGATCCTTTCCAGGAAAAGAAATTATTGGAAGCATGTTTGGAGGTAATACCTACAGGTGCGTTGGTGGGCATGCAGGATATGGGTGCTGCAGGTATTATATGTTCAACGGCTGAAACCAGTGCAAAAGGTGGAGTAGGCATGCACATTCATTTGGAGAAAGTTCCTATGCGTCAGCAAAACATGAAAGCTTGGGAGCTTTTGTTAAGTGAAAGTCAGGAGCGCATGTTGATGATAGTTAAGAAAGGAAGAGAAAAAGAAGTATTGGATATTTTTGAAAAATGGGATCTGCCTTGTTCAGAGATTGGTGTAGTAACTACGGATGGCATGTTGCGATTTTATATGAATGGCGAATTGGAAGCAGAACTTCCTGCTGAGAGTTTGGTATTGGGTGGGGGTGCTCCAGTAAACGACAGAGTATATTCCGAACCGAATTATTTTGAACAAGTTGCGGCTTTCGATCCTGCTTCCATTCCTGTTCCAACTGATCTTCATGGTGTAGCCAAGCAATTGGCAACACTTCCCAATATTGCTAGCAAGAAATGGGTGTATACGCAATACGATAGCATGGTGGGAACTGGAAACACGTCTACCAACGCTCCTAGTGATGCCTCTGTTGTTTGGGTAAAAGAAACCAATAAAGCACTTGCGGTAACGGTTGATTGCAACAGTCGCTATGTTCATGCAGATCCCTACAAGGGAGCCATGATAGCTGTTTCGGAAGCGGCAAGAAATATTGTTTGCAGTGGTGGTGTTCCACTGGGAGTAACCAACTGCCTCAATTTTGGTAATCCCTATGATCCTCAGGTTTACTATCAATTTGTACATGCCATCAAAGGCATGGGCGAAGCCTGTACGAAATTTGATACACCCGTTACAGGAGGTAACGTAAGTTTTTACAATCAGAATCCGGATGGTGCTGTTTATCCTACACCCACGATAGGCATGGTTGGTATATTGGACGATCCTGCAAAAAAAATGACGCTTGGTTTTAAGCATGAAGGTGATTTGATTTACATGATTGGAAAATCATCCAACGATATCAATTCTTCAGAGTACGTTCATAAAATTTGTGGTGTTGGATTATCTCCTGCACCAGAATTTAATTTGGATGTGGAATTTAATCTGCAACAATTGATTTTAAAATTGATTGGAAAAAAAATAATAGAATCAGCCCACGACATCAGCGAGGGTGGTTTATTCATTTGTTTGATGGAAAGTGGATTTGTAAACCAGCTCGGATTCGAAGTTGATCAACAAAATAAATCCATTCGCAGTGATGCGTATTGGTTTGGTGAAGCACAGAGCAGGGTTGTTGTTTCGGTTGATCCCAAACATCGACAAGCATTCGAAAGCATGGTAACGGATTCAGCTGTTGGCTTTGAGTTGTTAGGAACAGTGAAAAAAGATGCTATACAAGTAGCTGAACAAAACTGGGGAGCTGTTTCAGAATGGATGGATGCATATGACCATGCCATTGGTGCTCACATGAACTAAATTTATTTTACTTCTATTAAGACCAATTTAGCTGCATCTCCTGATTTCAAGCGAATGCTAAAAGCGGAAGTGGGTCGGATGTATCCATAATCACCTTCTTCCAATCCGATGTCCACCCGGCTGTCGGGTTGTTTGATTTGAATTTCTTCTCCCTCTACAAGGATTGCAACAATAGGCCCTCTCGATTCAAATTGTACAACAGGATTTTCAGCAGTGAGAGTTATGCGATACCCTGCAGATTTTTCATTGTTATAAATCGTGTCGGCAGACATGAGTTTCCAGCTGCTAAATTCTCCTTTAAAGTTTCCCAAAATTTCAACATCAAATGCATGTATCTCTACATTTTTGGGAGCCACTACTCGGTGTGTAACTGGGCCGTCTGCATACGAGGAAAACCAGGCATGTCCCTTTTTAAATGTAACCGTGCTGAAGGGTTGTCCCATTTCCTGATTAGAATAGCTAACATCATTCATGATTACAAAAGCAGAGGGTGCAGCATGTATATGAAAAAGACTGGTATCGCCGTTTTCGATCAGCGCATCTATTACGCGAACATATTTGTTCAGCAATACCTGCTGGTGGCGAGGTTCTTGGTATACAGGTACAACCTGTTGAGCTTTGCTATTGCTGAGCAACAGCATCATCAAAAAAGCAGATAAGAACATCTTTTTCATCTAGAAAATTTTCTTCAAATTACCCTATTTTAAATTATCCACATGTTGATGCGAATATTTTACGGAAATGGAAATAATGGGTATGTTTGTACGACCCCCAGAAATTCCCAACATTCCTTTCTGAAGGTCAGTATCTATGACCAAATATATCTTCGTAACCGGCGGTGTTACATCCTCATTGGGTAAAGGCATTATTTCAGCCTCTCTTGCTAAGTTATTGCAAGCAAGAGGGTTTAAAGTCACCATACAAAAATTTGATCCCTATATCAACGTAGATCCAGGCACATTAAATCCTTACGAACATGGAGAGTGTTTTGTTACGGAAGATGGAGCGGAGACCGACTTGGATTTGGGTCATTACGAACGATTTTTAAATATTTTTACCACGCAGGCCAACAACGTTACAACGGGTCGTATTTATCAATCGGTCATCAACAAAGAAAGGGAAGGTGCTTATTTGGGAAAAACCGTTCAGGTCATTCCGCATATTACCGATGAAATCAAACGCAGAATGCAATTGCTTTCTTCCTCCGGATATGATATCATCATCACGGAAATTGGAGGAACGGTTGGCGATATTGAAAGTTTGCCATTTATTGAAGCTGTTCGTCAGTTGCAATGGGAGCTTCCCGATGGAGATTGCATCGTTGTTCATCTTACCCTGGTTCCCTATTTAAAAGCAGCGAAAGAATTAAAGACAAAGCCTACGCAGCACAGTGTGAAGATGATGAGTGAAAATGGGGTGCATCCGGATATTATCGTATGCAGAACCGAACAACCCATTCCAGATGAATTGAAATCCAAAATTGCTTTGTTCTGCAATGTAAAAACAGATTCTGTAATCGAAGCAGCAGATGCCAGTAGCATTTACGAAGTTCCTTTGCTGATGCAACAGCAACAATTGGATATTATTGTTTTGAAAAAACTCAATATCACATGGTATCCTGAGCCAGATCTTACGCTGTGGAAAGGATTTTTAACCAAGTTGAAAAATCCCAAAGCCAAAGTCACCATTGGTTTGATAGGCAAATACATTGAACTGCAAGATGCATATAAATCGATTTTAGAAGCCTTCATTCATGCAGGTGCGATCAACGAATGCAAAGTGCAAGTAAAGGATATGCATAGTGAATTCATCACGCCCGAAAACGTGAAACAAAAATTGGAAGGTTTGGATGGGTTGCTGGTGGCTCCGGGTTTTGGTCATCGTGGTATTGATGGAAAAATATTAGCTGTTCAATTTGCCCGTGAAAACGGATTGCCGTTTTTTGGAATTTGTTTGGGCATGCAAATGTCGGTCATCGAATTTGCTCGAAACGTATTGAATCTGCCTCAGGCTCATTCCACCGAAATGGATCCAACTACTTCTGATCCTGTAATTGACTTGATGGAGGAGCAAAAAGCAATCACCAGCAAAGGAGGAACCATGCGGTTAGGTGCATATCCTTGTAAATTGGAAAAAGACAGTTTGGCTTTCCGCATCTACGGTACAGAAATGATTTCCGAAAGACACCGTCACCGTTGGGAATTCAACAATATCTATTTGGATCGCATGCAAAAAGCTGGCTTAAAAGCCAGTGGGATAAACCCAGAAACCAATTTGGTTGAAATTGTAGAAATTGCGAATCATCCTTTTTTTATTGGAGTGCAATACCATCCAGAATTAAAGAGTACGGTAGAGAATCCACATCCCCTTTTTGTTCATTTTGTAAAGGCTGCCAAGGAGTTTGCTCTTAAAAAAGAGCCTCGTTCCAATGAAGTGCTGAGCAGTGAAATGATTTAAATGGGGGTACCGTAATTGGTCATTGAAACGGGCTCTCCATTTCTAATCCAGTTCGTACAAATAAAACCTAAATTTGCCCCTCAATTGTTAAACAATGAATCTTGACAAGAATAGCGTGATTGGAATGGTCCTGCTGGCCCTTCTCTTTTTTGGATATTTTTATTTTACCCGACAGGGTCAGATTGAGCTCGAAAAAAAGCAAAAAACTATTCAAGATTCCTTGGCTGCTATTCAGCCAGTTAAAATCGATAGTGCAGTTAATCCTTCTGCTTCTGCCTCCGACACTGCTGCTTTCTCTTCCGTTAACGCGGGATCTTTTGTTCAGGTTGGAAAGACCCAGGAAGAAATTAACGTACTGGAAAATAATTTGGTGAAAATCAGTTTTAGCAACAAAGGCGCGCAGCCCGTGGCCGTGGAGTTAAAAAAGTACAGATCAATCGATAGCAGTAACGTTATGTTGGCAAAAGGCGATTTCAATCGACTGTCTTATTTAATACAAACCGGTCCCAATCAAACCACTTCAACATCAGATTTATACTTTATTGCTGCTGATCCACAATCAAGTGATGGGGCAAGTCGGCTTTCATTTGTTTTAAAAGATTCGTCCGGAAAATCCATTGAACACCGCTATACGTTAAAGCCCAACGAATACATGTTCCAATGGGAAGTAGTGGTGGATGGGGCTGATCTTTTGTTTCCCAACAAGAACATCAATTTGGTTTGGGAAGTACAGGCCAATCAGCAGGAGCTTGATATCCAAACCGAGAAGCGCGAAACACAACTGGGGCTTTATGGTGAGGATGGGTTCGATTATTTTACCATGAGCGATGGGCTGTCCAAACAGTGGGAATCGGGATTGAAATGGTTGGGATTGAAGCAGAAATTTTTCAATTCAACGGTGATTGCAGACAATGGATTTAGTTACGCAGATATCCAATGCAATATGCCAGATGATTCAACCGGCATTGTTGCTAAAACTTCTGCAAACCTTCGGAGCACGATTCCGGCGACCAAGTCGGTTACCCTTGGATATCGTTTTTTTATTGGTCCCAATGAATACTCCATTCTCAAGCAATACAAGCTGGATATGGAGGATATGGTTAATTTGGGACAAGGATTTTATGCTTTTGTGAAATACATCAACCGATGGATAGTTTTACCAGCGTTTGGATTTTTTGAACAGTACTTTCCTTCCAGCATGGGGTTGGCCATTGCCCTGCTTACCATTTTCATACGCTTGCTTACATCACCGCTTGTTTACACTTCTTATGTAAGCGGTGCTAAAATGAAGGCTTTACGTCCGGAGATCGATCAACTGAAAAAGAAATACGGTGAGGATCAACAGGCTTTTAGCATGGAGCAAATGAAACTGTTTCGTACTGCCGGAGTAAATCCGCTTGGAGGATGTATTCCTGCTTTGTTGCAGATTCCTATATTCTTTGCACTGTATAGTTTTTTCAATTCAAATATCAATTTAAGAGGCGTCTCTTTCTGGTGGTCTAAAGATCTTTCTTCTTATGATGCTATCGTTACCTGGGGCTTTAATTTTCCAGGTGTGGGCAATCACCTTTCGCTGTTCACTATTTTGGCTGTTATTACCAGTTTGTTGATTTCCTTGTACAGCATGAGCATGACTCCCGATCAGGGGAATCCGGTTCTTAAATACATGCCATACATATTCCCTGTTTTGTTGTTGGGGATTTTCAACGGATTGCCTTCAGCACTCACGTGGTATTATACTGTTTCCAATGTTATTACGCTGGTTCTACAATTTGTGATTCAGAATTACATTATTGACCACAATAAGATTCTTGCCGAAATTGAATCCAATAAGAAAAAGCCTAGAACCAAATCCAAATGGCAGGAGCGTTTAGAACAAATGCAGGAAACCCAAAAGAAAGTCAATGTACTCAAAGAGAAAACCAAAAAATGAATTTGTCGTCGTCGGGTTTTGGGTTTTGACGTTGTTGGGATTCTCGCAGGTTTCCCATGCTCAGAAACGTTTTTCAGAAGGTACTCTTGTTTTTGAAGTCACCACACAGGTTAAAGAAAAACAACTGGGAGATCTTGCGCGTTCGTTTCATCAATTGAAAGGAGGGCACTCGCGTGTTGAATTTAAAAGTTCTTTGGGGTCATCCATTTCGATCTTCGATGAACGGGAAGGCAATGGAGTAATTTTAAAAGAATACGGGGCACAAAAAGTTAGTATACCCTTCAACAAAACACAGTGGGAGGAGCGGCAAGATCGATTGCCCAAGGCTTCTTATGTATTGGAGGTGGAGCAGAAAGAAATATTGGGTTACTTGTGTCAGAAAGCCGTTGCCCAATTGCAGGATGGCAGAAGACTGGAAGTATTTTATACCACTCAAGTGGTTGCAGAAAATGCAGATATCGATATCCCGTTTGGTAAACTACCGGGATTGGCATTGGAATATGCAACCGTAAGGGGAGATACTACTGTTCGCTATGTTGCAAAAGAATTGAATTTCGATCCCGTTCCATTTCAACGGTTTGAATGGCCCACATCAGACTATAGGGTGTTAAGCGAGGGAATAAAAAAGTAAAAATTAGTTCGAAGGCTTTTGTGGAGTCTTGAATTTCTGTAAGATGGCCTTGTTTTTGTAGGGAAGAACGTATGTTATGTTTCCCTTTTGGTAGGTAATGATGGAATTGAATGAGCTCTCTTTTGAAACTTTACGAAAACCAAACGAACGGTTATCGCGGTAAGCATACCCTGCGTTTAAAGAGAGCGTGAGGTTTTTCTTCATGTTGGAAAACGAAGCTTTGGAGGATTTGCTTTTGATGATGATTCCATCAACAGCCATTGCAGCATGCGACAGAGCAAAAATCAAAACCAATGCCGAGAGTTTTCTCGTAATCGACTTTCCGTATGTTCTTAATTTGTACATTCTAAATACAAAGTTAACATAAAATGTTAAAAAAACAAGTTTTCCACATCTTTTTGCTTTATCGCAAACTCTTGTAAAAGAATTTGTTACGACGATATTCATTTTATCAAAAAAGCCTAAATTACAGTAACCCCAATAAAATGAGTGGAGAACCCCGCTTGCCGGAGAACGAAGACATACAGGATTTGTTGGACGTATACGAGAGGGTAAAATCGGGAAAAGGGACCGGTTTTCTCAGTGAAGAGTCGTTTGAGCGAATCATCGACCATTTTGACGACCAAGATTTTCTTTCCAAAGCCATGGAGGCGGCGGAAATAGGAATATTGCAATTTCCTTATTCCTCATCCTTGCTTGTGAAAAAGGCCGACTTGTTGATAGCAACCCGTCAGTATAAAAGAGCATTGTCGCTGCTGGACAAAGCAGAGATACTCGACCGAAACGATATCGATATTTATATTTTGAGAACCGATGCTTATCTGGCATTGGATATGCAAGAAAAAGCAGTGGTATTGTTGGAAGAGGCTATTCAGCATTTTGAAGGCGAAGAGCGAATCGATCTTTTGTTTGAGCTTGCTGATGTTTACGATGATTACGAAGCGTTTGAGAAAATTTTTGATTGCCTAAAACTAATTTTAGAATACGACCCCAACAACGAAGAAGCGTTGTATAAGATCTGTTTCTGGACTGACTTTACAGGAAGAAACGAAGAAAGCATTCGGGTTCATGCCAAAATCATTGAAGAGTTTCCTTACAACGATTTGGCTTGGTTCAATTTAGCAGCGGCCTATCAAGGGTTGCGTTTGTTTGAAAAAGCAATTGATGCGTACCAGTATGCAATCGTGATCAATGAAAAATTTGATTATGCTTACCGAAACATGGCCGATGCTCTTATGCGGCTGCGTCGGTACAAAGAAGCTATCGAGAGTCTTGAAAAGGTCATTGAGCTTTCTCGACCGGAAGACCTGATCTACCAAGCCATTGGGTATTGTTACGAGAAAATAAAGAATTACGCTCAGGCTCGATTTTATTATCGAAAAGCATCCCATCTGAATCCAGATGACGCACGACTTTACATGAAAGTGGCTGGTGCGTATATGAAAGAAAAAAAATACCAGCAAGCCATCAAGTATTTGGATATGGCCTTGCGTATAAAACGCTTGGATCCTGAATTCAATCTTACCATGGGGGAGTGTTTTATGCAGTTGGGTAAGTTCAAAGATGCTACACTTTATTTTTTAGCAGCGGTCCAGGCCAAGCCCAAAAATGCAAAAGGGTGGGAAGCGCTGATACGTG
>JAULVY010000039.1:0-6308 GCA_032110825.1 Chitinophagaceae bacterium
GCGGGAAGTGAAACCTTCACCCATATACCCATCGGCATTACCTACCTCACTCGGAACAATTTTGTACTAGGCGTAGATATCGGCCCCTTCCTGAAAGATGGATATAACGGGAGTGGGGTTGGTCCCTCCGTTAAGGTTGGTAAAGCTTTCTAAAAGGACAGGATTTCCATTAAATATCCATCTAAATTTTTAACCATGAAAAAATTAGGTTTGGGCTTTCTAGCAGCCTCGTTCCTTTTGTTTACGTCCTGTGCCAAAGACCTTACGGTTACCTATCAAATGGAATCCGCAAACACCGGAAAAGTTGTTTTGAAGCCGAGTACCTCTACGGACCGTACTATGGTGACCATCAATGATCAACTGGTTGTCGATGGTAAGTTTGCCAAGTCGGTGACCATTTTGAATGTGCCGAATGGGGACCATGATATCCATTATACGGCCGATAATAGCTTTTACAAGACACCGTTGAGGGCTGAGTTTCCGATCAAAATGGAGAACGGCAAATCGATGACCAAACTCGTTGAGGTACCGCCGTATAATACGGGTTATTGGGTTTTGATCACCGGGGCCTTGATCCTGCCTTGGATGTTTTTTTTGGTTCCATCGAATCAGTAGAGAATTCATGAGACTCTAGGGGCGCATATACTCGATATTTGGAATTTAACTATAAGAAAAATTGGACAAAAGCCGTTTATCAATTTAATGAAGAGAAAAATCGAATTATAGTTAGAAAAATTACGTATTACAAATAAAAATCAAAGCCATAAAACAATTTGAATGAGAAATTTAATTAACATATTAAACAAAGAAGAAAAATTGGTTCTTTCGATACTAACAGGTTGGGTTTCATTAAATCTAATTTTATTATTCATCGGCATTACACAAAATGATTATCAATGGGGACCATCTAACACACCGTACTTCTGGCCATTTGACGAGCCTGATACTGGAAATAGTTATGATTTCACAGAGTTTCTCGCCTATGCAATTGTGCCATGTATTATATTTTTCGTATATATTTCCATCACGAAAGACAAGGATGATAAACTGGTAACAGACTTAAGAATTAAATATTTTGACCTAAAAAAGTATGTAGTTCTCAATAAACAATTCTTTAACCCATATTTTATTTGGGTGGGCTTACAAATAATTTTCCTTCTTAGTTCCAATTGTACTTGGGAAAAAGGGATGTATTATCCCGAATTATTTTTTCCATTTTCTGGTTATCCACCATTTTTTTATTCTCAAGAAAAAAACATTTGGACAATGATAATTTATACATACAGTTATAGCGAATTCTTTGTTTATTCAATTTTGCCTTTTGTTATTCGATATTTTTTTCTTAAATCAAGAAAAAAAACTTAAATTTAAAATCTTTGAAAAAATCCCACAAAATCAGGTAAAAAATGGACTGACAAGAATATTAATAATCTCAGAAAACTTGTTAAGGACAATACTCCAACAGGACTTATTGCATACGCAACTTGGCTGAAGCGAAGATACAAGAGACATAGATGTTTCGTTAAAGCAGACAAACCAAAGTCTCTATAACCGGTAAAATAGTTAATCAATTCATTAATTATTCACAAGCAATGAATAAATTTACTAATAATGAAAAGGAGCAAATCAAAATTTTACTCCAAGACAAAATTCCAAAAGGTTTTTCACTTAATAACTCGGTTGACTTGCAATTAGACAATGATAATTATCAAGTGTGCACAATCAAAAAAGACAAAATATCAATCTTATATTTACTAATTCCGAGCGACTCTTTGACAAATATTCATGAAGAACGAGTTGGTCGCCTTTGTAAAAAATATGATTTTCAATTCGGTCATTACGTTAAGTGTGATAAAAATGAAAAAAATATCACAGACATTTTTGTTTCATCTGAAATTAATAGACTGAAATAAAACCAGCCCATAACAGCACCTACCCAAAAGTAGCGGGGAAGTGCGAATATGAACATTTGTGTTTCAAACAGCAGTTGGCGCGTTTAGACAGTTGAGTGTTCCAATCCGCCACCTTCGGGTAGCCGCAAACCGTTAACAGCAACCACAAAGTATATTTTTTAGGAATCAAATTTTACTAAACGATGGAGAAAACAATTACAATACTCAATTTGCCAATTGAACCATATTATGGCATCGCAAATTTAAAGTATATTTTAAATGAATTGGAATATGATTGTAATATATGTGAACTTGATACCACAGTTACACATGAAAATTTATATGCCAGATTACAATTCTCAGATTTAGTGATAATAAACGGTCCAGAGGTATTTAATTATTTTGGTGATGGACTCATGGAAAAAATAATTTTATTCTACAATTCTGGGGGATCTATTTTATATGAAGTTAATCCAAATGTAACTGATATGCAAAATCTTTTTTTAAATTCATTTGAAATGAAACATATAGGAATTAAGTTAAGGACAAGATTGAGCTATGATATTCCTTTTGCAATGTCCGAACACTCCTTCCGAGACAGATATCTATACAAAGGAATAGATCAAATTATTTTAACTCAACCTAACCACATAGATTTCTGGGGTAATTCAGAACCCATATTGAAGAGCAATGGAAATTTTTTATCGATTAACGCCGCAACTGATCATTTGACTGATTTCGAGAATAAATTAATTACTCCAATAGTTTTTCACGAAAATAATAATGAAGGATTGTTTATATGCATTAATGGTTACGTAAAAACACATGAGTTGATTAATTTAATGGATAGATCAAATAATATAAAATTCTTATCTAATTTATTTGAATTAATCTTAATCAAAAAATCAAGATATCAAAAAGCCTATAGTGAATACAGATTTATTGAGAAATTATTATTATCTATTGTAAAAAATAAACTTTCTAGTAACAACAGTATCGATTGGTTTCTTTATATTCCCGACAATGTATTAGAAGAAATTAAAAGAAACAGATCCGATATTAGTAACATTGAAGAAGCCCTTAATTTTATTCAATTAAAGAAAATTATTGTACACAACTGGAATCTATTTAAAGAAATATTTGATGATGGAAGTGAAAGTAAAAATAAATCTTTAAGTTGGATTGACTATGTGAACGAGAAAAGGAAAGACATAGCCCATCCAGTTAAAGACGTAAATGATCAATCAATAACCTTTGATGTGATAAATAAATTAAAAGAAATTAGACAAATGCTAACAAAAATCAATAATTACTAAGTCGTAGCTGCTAAAACATAGTTTGCCGCAAGTTAGGCAGTTGTGCGAATTTGTATTTTGGTTTTCGTTCGTTGTACTCTTCAATCTTATCTTCTGTGAGGGCTCTGACTTCACGGAAATGGTTGAGTTTGTAGGCGATTGGGATGGCTTGTCGGCACACACGGTTGAATCATTTGTTAGTACCGTTCTGCATAGACCTGCTAGGTGGAATGATAGATAAAGTGTTCCAATAGGTCCTAAGTCTTGTTCACAAGTGAACCATTTGTGGTCCGCGTCACTGCTTTGTTTTAAAAGTAGGTCGCTGGCCCGAATGGCCGACACTTTGACCTCATTTGTCAAACAAATTTCACTCTAGGGGCGTCGAGGGCCTTTTTTGAGGCGATTTCACGGGTTGTTAAGCCGTTGATTACCATATTTTTGCTACAAGTGAATTGTATGCAAAAAGTAATATTACTTACAGCCTTCCTTCTGATAACCTCTAGCCTTCAGGCCCAATGGTCTGCGGTCTCTACGGGGGGTAACGATACGGTGGGAGGGTATATCCTGAGTTCCTCGGTGGGGGAGTTGTTGGTGGATGATGCCGCCATACCCGGTTACCGCCTCAAATTTGGGGTGCAGCAGCCTTTGACCTTTCCCTGGCCCGGTGCTCGCATGAAAGGCCGTGCTGTTTATGCCACCAACCCGAATGTTCCACTGGGGCAGGTTCAGGTACTTCTCAAACAAAACGGAACGGTCGTTGCCACTACCACCACGACCAACAGCGGGGATTTTGATTTGGGCACGAGGGGTAGCGGGTCCTACGCCTTGGAATTTGTTTCGACGGCGTCGTGGCGGGGCGTGAATACCACCGACGCCTTGGTGGCCATGCGTCACTTCACGGGGGCAATGACCCTATCGGGAATTCGGCTCCAAGCAGGGAATGTCAACAACCGAGGCCTCGTAAATGGCCAAGAGGCTTTGAGAATTACCCAAAGGACCGTGGATAGGAATTTGCCATTCCTCTCGGGAGATTGGGCCTTTGCTCCAACGCAGGTCCAGGTTCAGTTTGGAGACACGCTGGTCAATGTACCGGTTCCGGCGCTGTGTTACGGAGACGTCAATGCTTCTTATTTTCCGGCCCCTCCTGCTCGTTTGGCGGGGGACCCGCTGCTTGCGGTCGGTCGTTTGGAAGAACCGAATTCCGATACCTGGGAATGGCCGGTTTATCTAACCGAATCCAAAAGCATTGGGGCCATGACCATTGAGCTCCTCCTTCCCGAAGGCTTATCGGTGGAGGATGTCTTGGTGACGGCCAAGTCGGAGCCCGGTTCCAACGCTGACCCTGGGTATTTGGTGTACAAGCAAGAGGGTCAGGTCCTGAGGATTTCTTGGTTTGGTTTGGATGCCCTCCTACCAAGGGATGGCGAGGAACTCTTCCGCCTCAAAGTACGAGGGAACGCGAACGGTCCTCTGCGCTTGATTCCAACCAGTGAACTCGCCGATGGCATGGCCCAACCGTACAACTCGTTCCGACTTGCCGCACCGGTCCCGGGTTCGGGCGCTTGGCAAGTCGCTCTGTATCCCAATCCCAGCAGCGACGAAGCGTCGATTGCATTGACCCTCCCATCCTCCGGAACGATGACGTACTCGGTCGTGGATGCCTTGGGTCGATTGGTGGTGGAGGGACGAGAATTCGTTTCAGCCTCCGGCTTCAAAGGCATTGAACTGGAAAGCAGCTCTTGGTCCGCAGGAACCTACTCCGTCCGAATCCAATGGCAAGGGGCCAGAACGACCGAAGACCGGCTCTTGCGCTTTGTTAAGTTAAATCGGTAAAATTTTCAAATTCCTTGTATGAAAGATTTTAGACTTTTGTTAACCGTTTTTTTGCTTTTTGGGGGGATGTTTCAGGCGGTGGGACAGCAGGGAACGTCCGCGATCCCCAATAAATTCAATTACCAAACTGTTGTCCGGGATACCTCCGGTCATTTGGTAATCAACCAACCCGTTGGGATGCGTTTAACTCTGCAGAGGGGTCCTCAGATGAACAACCTTTACACCGAGACCCATCAGGTAACGACCAATTCGAGCGGGCTGCTAACAACCACTATCGGTACGGGACAGCCTATCCAAGGTTCCATGGATAGCATTGACTGGTCGTTAGGGAATGTTTTCGTAAAGACCGAAATCGATATGGCCGGTGGGTCCAATTATTCTCTTGTAAGTTCCCGGGAATTGTTAAGTGTACCCTATGCCATGCATGCGCGCTCAGCGAATGTTCCTGGACTACCCGGCCCACAGGGCCCTCAAGGTCCTCGAGGAATTCCAGGACAAAACGCCCAAGGAAGCAATCAAATTGAATGTTGTGGCCAAGGCTTGTACATTGGAAAGTATCATCAAGGTGGATTAATTTTCTGTTTGGATAGCACCAAACAACATGGGTTAGTTGTATATCCTGAAATTGTCTACTCTGGTAATTTGAGATGGTCTCACACCAATTGTCCAATTACCACTTCAGTTATTTGTGGTTCGGGGATGCAAAACACCATGAATATTGTAAGTCAATGTTCAGATACCATGAATTTTGCTATTTTTTGCTCAAATTTTGTTTTTGATGGTTATTCGGATTGGTTTCTACCTAGCCTTCAGGAATGTGAATTAATCAGTCTGAACCTTATCCAAAATGGGTTATGGAGAGAATATGATCCAACCGGAACCATGGGAAATTATATTGTCATACCAACTAGTTCAACCCTAGGTAATAATAGCTATTGGTCCTATTTGTTGGGATCAGCCCCAAAGCAAAGGACAAAGAATACACCATATTCGCAATATGTGTTGCCTATTCGGTCATTCTAATTCAAAATATTGATATATATTTAGTATGAAACAATTAATTTTTCTGACTTGCCTGGTTTTGTTTTATCTGAATTCTTTTGCTCAGTCAAATTGTTTCAGAGACATACCGCTCACCAATTTTATCAATTATAACTTAGCATCGGAAGGGGTTAATACGCCTAGAGGCAATGTAATCCTTGGAAATGTCCCTTTTCAATTGCCAATTCAAGGTAATACTTCATGGAACGCTAATGTGGGATTTGGTCCCAATCCACGAACAGTTTTG
>JAULVY010000040.1:0-6283 GCA_032110825.1 Chitinophagaceae bacterium
GAGGCCGGAAGTACGGCCGCTCAAGAAGCTGCATTTACTTTAAGTAATGGTAAAGCATATGTTGAGGCAGCACTCAATAAACATTTAGATATCAATGTATTAGGCAAAAGATTGTCTTTTTTCTTTAATGCTCATAATAACCTGTTTGAAGAGGTTGCAAAATTCAGGGCAACCCGCAAAATATGGGCAGAAATCATGAAGGCAATGGGTGCAACTGACCCCAAAGCCATGATGCTACGCTTCCATACTCAAACCGGCGGAAGCACCCTCACCCAACAGCAACCCCTAAACAATATCGCCCGGGTAACCCTTCAGGCCTTATCCGCCGTTTTAGGAGGCACACAATCCCTTCATACCAATGGGTACGATGAAGCCTTGGGACTCCCCACAGAGTCGGCAGCCCAAGTAGCCTTGAAAACCCAACAAATCATTGCCCACGAAAGTGGAGTTGCCGACACTGCAGATCCTCTTGCAGGATCCTATTATGTGGAGTCGCTTACTCAATCCATGGAGGAAGAGATTCGCAAAATCATGGAGCGAATTGAGCAAAAAGGAGGAAGCGTACGAGCCATTGAAGAGGGTTACATGCAAGAACAAATTGCCATGAGTGCCTACAAATACCAAAGGGATATTGAAACGAATTCGAAAGTCATTGTAGGGGTAAATAAATTTCAAAACCAATCTACCGGTGACACGCCTATTTTAAAAATCGACGACTCGATTCGAGAATTGCAAATTGAAAAACTAAAAAGACTGAAAGCCAATCGAGATGAAGATGCTGTTAAACGATCTCTAACTCAAATTCAAGAAGCAGCAAGATCAACTGAAAACCTCATGCCACTGGTCATTGAGGCTGTTGAATGCCATTGCACCCTAGGTGAAATAGCTGATACCCTGAGATCTGTTTTTGGCGAATACCGCCAATAACAGATCAGAGGTTTTTCACATAGAAATCATTGAACTGATTTCTAAATGCATTCACTAAATTTTCAAATCGATCAAATCCATCGCGGAGTCCACTGTGATGAATAAACTGCATATCCATCTCCAATCGATTTTCTTCTACTGGAACGTATTGGATTTCTTCGATGTGCTCGCCTACCCATTGAGAAAGCGTAGACAGCTCTTCTCGAAGCTGGCATAGTTGCTCTCTGAAATAATCTACTTGCAGCTGCTGACTTTTCGATTTTCGATCAGAGAACAGATCCATCCGCTCTTCAACAATTTCGAGATAGTTGGTGTAAAACTCAATGGCATTAAGCCACTCAAAGTGCTCTGCTTGCTGTGGTGGGGTTTCTAAGATTTGCATGGTAGAATGGTTTCAACAAATCTGAACCATTCTATGCCCTTAAAAGATGATCGAGATCATCCTTTCCATTGATCGTAGTCAAATCTGCAATTAAGCATAATATTCAGCTCTGAGTTCAGCTACACGTTTATCTTCCAGATATTCGTCGAAACTCATCAACCGATCTATCGTGCCTTTCGGTGTAAGTTCAATGATCCGATTGGCAACCGTTTGCATAAATGTGTGGTCGTGAGAGGTTAGCAGTACAACCCCAGGAAAATTGATGCATCCTTCGTTAAAGCTTTGAATACTCTCCAAATCCAAATGGTTGGTGGGCTGATCCAACACTATGCAATTGGGGTTTTGAAGCATCATGCGACTTACCATGCATCTCACCTTCTCTCCCCCACTCAATACCTTGGTTTTTTTTATGATGTCATCTCCACTAAACAGCATCTTTCCTAAAAATCCACGTAAGAATGGCTCATCGGCATCGGTTACATGTGGAGGGACAAATTGACGAAGCCAATCCATAAGCCCTAAATCTTCTTGGAAGTATTGTGTATTCTCTACAGGCAAATAGGATTTGGTGATGGTAGTACCCCACTCGAATTTGCCTCCATCTGCCTGCATTTCATTGTTGATGATTTCAAAAAAGGATGTCACGGCCAGTGAATCCTTACTTACAAAAGCAATCTTATCGCCTTTGCTGATTGAAAACGTAATCTTATCAAACAACTTTCTTCCATCTACGGCTTTCGACAACCCCTCTATAGAAAGAATCTGATTTCCCACTTCTCGTAATGGCTGAAAAATAATACCGGGATATTTGCGATTGGATGGCTCGATTTCTTCAATCGTTAGTTTCTCCAATGCTTTTTTACGTGCTGTTGCCTGTCGAGATTTAGATGCATTGGCGCTAAAACGTGCAATAAAATCCAATAAAGCCTGTCGCTTATCTTCAACTTTTTTATTCTTATCGTTAAGTTGTCGAGCCATCAACTGAGACGATTCATACCAGAATGTATAGTTACCTGTATATGTTTTAATTTTCTGACGATCTACGTCGGCTACGTGCGTACATACTGCATCTAAGAAGTGACGATCGTGACTCACCACCAATACGATATTCTCGTAGTCAGCTAAAAAGTTTTCCAACCAACCGATGGTCTCTATATCCAAACCGTTGGTAGGCTCATCGAGCAACAGAATATCGGGATTACCAAACAAGGCTTGAGCCAACAATACACGCACTTTTATATTGGAAGGCATGTCTTTCATCAAGGTTTGGTGGTAGGCTTCTTTCACACCCAAATCACTGATTAAAGTTGCCGCATCGCTCTCAGCAGTATAGCCACCCATCTCCCCAAAATCTGCTTCCAATTCGCCAGCACGAATCCCATCGGCTTCGGTAAAATCTTCTTTGGCATAAATCTTCTCCCTCTCCTGCGTGATGTCCCACATTTTTTTATGACCCATCAATACGGTATTCAATACCGTTTGCTCGTCGAATTGAAACTGATTTTGATTCAGTACCGCCATACGCTCGCCAGGAGTAATATCGACTGTCCCCTTATTGGGCTCAATTTCCCCACTGAGTATTTTCAGGAACGTACTTTTTCCAGCTCCATTGGCACCAATAATGCCGTAACAATTGCCTTTTATGAAGTTGATGTTCACTTCATCAAACAAAACCCGTTTACCGTAGGCTAAGGTGATATTTCTTGCGCTAATCATAAGGGCGCAAAGGTACAAAAAAGCGCTTTGGCAACACCTCTTAAACCGAAAAGGTGTAAATTGAAATCCTAATCTTTTTTACCATGAGGATCTTGTATACTGCAGCCCTTTTAAGCTTCTTTTCATTGACACAGGCCCAGAATCCCTGGCAGACTGTTATTGATTCAAAATCAAAGGCCATCTCTCCCAAACTAATCGAGTGGAGAAGACATATCCACCAAAATCCGGAGCTGGGAAATCGGGAATTTAAAACACAAGAATACATTGCCAATCACCTGCGCGCATTAGGTATTGAAGTCACCCTCATGGCTAAAACTGGTGTGCTGGGTGTTTTAAGAGGTGGGAAACCCGGACCTGTTATTGCACTTCGTGCTGATATCGACGGCCTTCCAGTTAAAGAGCGTGTTGATGTTCCGTATAAATCAACAGCAACTGCCGACTACATGGGAACTCCTGTCTCTGTGATGCATGCTTGCGGTCACGATACCCATACATCTATCCTCATGGGAACAGCCGAGGTATTGGCATCCATGAAAAAAGATATTGCAGGTACCGTGAAATTCTTTTTCCAGCCTGCTGAAGAAGGCCCTCCCGGTGATGAAGAAGGCGGTGCACCCTTGATGATCAAAGAAGGTGCAATGGACAATCCCAAAGTAGATGCCGTTTTTGGTTTGCATATTTCTTCATCGTTGGAGATTGGAAAAATCAAATACAAAAGTGGATCGATGATGGCCTCTTCTGATTGGTTTACTATAAAAGTCAAAGGAAAACAAACCCATGGTTCAACACCCTGGACTGGTATCGATCCTATTGTTGTAGGCACACAAATCATCAACAACCTTCAAACCATTGTGAGCAGACAGCAAGACCTTACCGTTGCGCCCGTTGTAATAACTGTTGGAAAATTTCACAGTGGAGTTAGAGCAAACATCATTCCAGAAGAAGCTGAGTTAGAAGGAACCATTCGTACACTCGATAGCAAGATGCAAAAAGATGTTCACGAGCGTATCAAACGCGTTGCCCAAAACGTAGCAGAGGCTTGGGGTGCTCAAGTGGATGTGAATATCGATACCAAAACATTGGTAACATACAACAATCCTGAATTGGTTGCATCGATGATTCCTTCTTTGGAAAAAGCTGCAGGAAAAGAAAATGTACAATCCGGAATTTGGACGACAGGCGCAGAAGATTTTTCTTTTTTTGGTGAAAAAGCTCCGGCCTTCTTTTTCAATTTAGGTGGAATGCCCAAGGGTACTGATCCAGCAAAAGCTGCACCACATCATACACCAGACTTCTACATCGACGATAGCATGTTGGATGTTGGTGTACGTGCGTTTTGCAACATCGTTTTTGATTACGCAGCGAAGAAAAAGCAGTAGGAAAATTTAAGAACGACTTCCAAACAAAAGGCTTCCAACTCGAACGAGGTTGCTGCCGCATTCCAATGCGATGGGGTAATCTCCGCTCATACCCATTGAAAGAAAGTTGAATTGATCTTTTTTATGGGGATACAGTTGATGAATCTCGTCGAACAATTGTTTGAGGGATAAAAATTCGCGTTTTACCTGTTCCTTATCTTCCGTAAATGAAGCCATCCCCATAAGTCCGCGTATGTGCAAATGCTGATGCGCTCCTTCCAAAAAATGCATGGAAAGAGCTTGACGCGCTTCATTCAAATCAAATCCAAATTTGGTTTCCTCGTTTGCGATGTGCACCTGAAGCAAGCCCTGGACAATCCTACCAATTTTTTTTCCTTCTTTATCGATCGTGTCCATGAGCTTGATGCTGTCGATGCCATGAATCAAATGAACGAAGGGGACAATCATCTTGGCTTTGTTGCTTTGCAGATGTCCAATAAAATGCCAACGAACATCGGAGGGAAGTTGAGCTTGTTTAGAAACCAATTCCTGAACATAGTTCTCCCCAAAATCGCGGTGCCCTAAATCATATAGAGCACGAATATCTTCCACGGGTTTCGTTTTGGAGACGGCCACCAAGGTTGCACCTGCTGCCTCTAATTCTGCTTTGATTCTTTTATACGCGACGGCATCCATTTGAAGTAGTTTCAGGGTGCAAGCTACCTCCATTTTCAATATTCAAAAAAAATACCAATTGGTTTTTAGGAAACCTCTACAATATCATACATTCACCCCAAGAATTTTACATGAGTACTGCACAGGCCCTATTGAACTTACGCATTCAGAAAGTAGTTGCCGTTGTTGCTGTTTTTCTTTTCATCTTAAAATTGATAGCTTGGTACATCACACAATCTGTTGCTGTTCTTACCGATGCACTGGAAAGCACCGTGAATGTTGTTGCTGGATTTATTAGTCTCTATAGTCTCTATGTAGCTGCCAAGCCGCGCGACAAAGAACATCCGTACGGACATGGAAAAGCAGAGTTTGTTTCTGCTGCCGTTGAAGGAAGTTTAGTTGCCATCGCAGGTATCATCATTATTTACGAAGCCATTGATAACATCATCCACCCACACGAGATTCAAAAATTAGATACGGGTATGATCATCATCGGTTTTACAGCCATCGTGAATTATGCAACAGGATGGTATGCCATCCGTATAGGTAAAAAAAATAATTCATTGGCCTTGATTGCATCCGGTAAACATTTGCAAAGTGATACTTACTCTACGATTGGAATTGTTATAGGCATGGGATTGATCTTCCTCACCAATTGGATATGGCTTGATAGTGCTGTAGCGATTGGATTTGCCTTCTTTATTATTTACACCGGCTATGGCATTGTGCGAAGCTCCCTTTCCGGAATTATGGATGAGGCTGATATGGCCATGTTGGAAAAACTGGTTTCTAAAATCAATCAGCACCGCAGCGAGAACTGGGTTGATTTACACAACCTGAGGATTTTAAAATTCGGCTCTGTGGTGCATGTTGATTGCCATCTTACTGTTCCCTGGTACTTGAACGTACATGAGGCACATAAAGAAGTAGAGGCGTTTTCAGCAACAGCTCGCGAAGAATTTGGAGAAAGCGTAGAACTATTCGTCCATGCCGATGGCTGCATGGATTTCTCCTGTAGAATATGCTCAAAACAAAACTGCAACGTCCGCAAAATGCCTTTTGAAAAAAGAATTGAATGGGATGTGGCGAATATTTCGAGTGATGAGAAGCATAGGTGAAGGGACGAGGGAATAGGGAATAGCGAAAAGGGAAAAGGGAAAAGGGAATAGGGAATAGGGAATAGGGAATAGCGAAAAGGGAATAGGGAATAGCGAAAAGGGAATAG
>JAULVY010000041.1:0-3415 GCA_032110825.1 Chitinophagaceae bacterium
TTTGGGACTCCGAACTCCCGATATTTTTATTTCTTCTTTCAACCGCCCAAATCTTGAATACGAAGTAAGGCCCAAGATTCAAAAGGATCAAACGATCAAAGGAATTGTACGGTTTATTCATGAAAACCGAGGCAAGAGCGGGATTATTTATACACTCAATCGTAAAACTACAGAAGAGTTAGCAGAGTTGTTAACTGTTAATGGCATAAAGGCTGGAGCTTATCATGCGGGACTCGACAGTAAGTTGAGATCAGAGCGGCAGGATAAGTTTTTGAACGAAGACATGCAGGTGATTGTAGCTACGATTGCATTCGGTATGGGAATTGATAAACCTGATATTCGATTTGTAATACATTATAATATACCCAAGAGCCTAGAGAATTATTACCAAGAAACTGGAAGAGCAGGAAGAGATGGAATGGAAGGGAAATGTATTTTGTATTATTCGCACAAAGATGTTTCCAAGCTTGAACATTTTCTAAAAGATAAACAACTCAGTGAACGTGAAGTTGGCGCTCAGCTGATTGATGAGATGGTAGCCTTTGCTGAAAGTGGGCAATGCCGAAGAAAAGTTTTGATGAGTTATTTCGGCGAACAGTATACCGAAAAGAATTGTGGCAAGTGCGACAATTGCTTGCATCCCAAAGAAAGCAGAGATGCAAAACTAGAAGCTCAAACAGCATTGAAGGTTATCAAGGCTTTGGATGAACGATTCCCTTCGGAATATGTAGTTCATATTTTGATTGGGAGAATGATTCCTCAGATCAAAATGTATCGACATGATGAACTGGATGTTTTTGCTTCGGGGAATGAAGAACAGGATTATTTCTGGATTTCCTTGATTCGACAAATGTTATTGGATAGACTTCTTGCGAAAGATATTACAGAGCAAGGGGTATTGAAAATCACCAAGCAGGGATTGGCATTTATAAAAAAGCCTACTTCTTTTAAAATGATCATGAGCAACTTCTACGAAGATGCATATGAAGATGATGAGGAAGTGGGTTCGGATCCCGGGGGTACTTCCGCTGTTGACAATCGCTTGTTTGAAATGCTTAAAGAATTGCGCAAGCAATTTGCAAAAGAAAAAAAGCTTCCTCCTTTTGTTATTTTCTTGGAGACTTCATTGGAAGATATGGCCACCCAGTATCCAACTACATTAGAAGAGTTGGAGAAAATAAGCGGAGTGAGCAAAGGGAAGGCCGTACGGTATGGTAAAAAATTTATTGAGCTTATCGCTCAATACGTAGAAGAGCATGATATCGAAAAGCCCGATGATTTTGTAATGCGCAGTGTAGTAAATAAAAGTGGAGATAAAGTTTTTATCATTCAACAAGTAGATAAGAAAACAGCATTGGATACCATCGCCAAGAACCGCAACATGAAGCTGGAGCAACTGTTGGAAACCATGGAAAATATCGTTGCTGGCGGTACGAAATTGAATCTCAATTACGCCATCGATCAAATGGTGGACGAAGATCATCAGGAAGAGATATTGGAATATTTTAAAAGTTGTGAAACCAGCAGTTTGGATGTAGCTCGTGAAGAATTAGCTGATTTAGATTTGGAATGGGAGCAACTTAAAATTATGCGCATCAAATTTCTCAGCGAATTCGGCATGTAATCTATTTGTGCATCGCAATCCATTTTTTTCATTTAAATTCAAGAATGAAAAAACTCATCTGGATATTTTTACTTCCTCTTCATCTGTTTGCTCAGGAAAAAGCTAAAGTTTTTTCCCACATGCATACTATCGATATTCAATCCAAAAAAATAGACACCCTTTGGCAGGGTGCTGAACACATTGAAGCACCGAATTGGTCGTTAGACGGTTCTTATTTATTACTGAATAAAGAAGGACGACTATATAAATGGTATTTAAATCAGAAAAAAGGATTTGAACTGTTGAATACTGATTTTGCCGATCGGTGTAATAATGATCATGGAATTTCAGCAGATGGCAAGTGGTTAGCCATTAGTCATAGTCCCGTTGTTGATTCTTCCAATGGAAAACCCATTCGAAAATCAGTGGTATATGTTTTACCTATTGAAGGAGGAACTCCAAGAAGATTGACAGAAGGATCTCCTTCGTATTGGCATGGATGGAGTCCGGATGGAAAGACCTTGGTGTATTGCGCTGAACGAAATGATGAATACGATGTATATGCCATTCCGTTTGAGGGAGGGGTAGAGAAAAAGCTGACTGATGCCAAGGGGCTAGACGATGGTCCAGAGTATTCTCCAGACGGAAAGTATATCTATTATAATTCCTATGCCGATGGTAGTATGGAGATTTGGAGGATGAATCCAGATGGCACAAATAAAAAGCAGATTACTGATGATTCTTATTCCAACTGGTTCGCCCATCCTTCACCTGATGGAAAGTGGATTGTAATGATATCGTATGTGGAGGATCAAAAGCAAGCTCATCCCTTCGGTAAAGATGTTTTGCTTAGGCTCATGAATCTGAAAACTGGGAAGATTTCAAATCTTACTCCGGTTTTCTTCGGGGGACAAGGAACAATAAACGTTCCATCCTGGAGTCCGGATAGCAAAAAGATAGCTTTTATCAGCTACAAAGAATTATAAACCGTGAAAATTGCGGAGAATAAGTTTAATAAATTACGCAAAATTGATTATAAACAAAAGTCTACTAAAATTATATACTATTAAAAGAAATCATTCTATATTTACAATTGATTTGAGTTTCATGCGAAAAGCGACTATTATAATAGGTATGATTGCCTTTTTTTTGAGTACGTATCAAGAGTTACTAGCCCAGGGTTCTAAAAAGAAGCTTCTAGCTGAAATTGAAAAATGGGATCAAGAACGCCTTGCTTCTTTAAAATCGGCAACCGGCTGGGTAAATTTGGCGGGCTTATATTGGCTGAAGCCGGGAGAGAATAGTTTTGGAAGTGATCCCTCTAATTCACTTGTTTTTAATACCCGACCTTTCCCCCCTGTTATAGGAAGTTTTTGGTTGTCGGAAAAAGAAGTTGTTTGGAAAACAATACCGGGGCAAACCGTATTTGAGAAAAATTCACCTGTAGATCAAGTTTCTATTTTCAATATTGATTCTTTGAAGGGACCCACCCTTTCGTTTGCCACTTATCGCTGGAATGTCATTAAAAGAGAAAACTTAGTTGGAGTTCGTTTTCGGGATTTAGCAAATCCGTCTCTAGATAAACTTCGAAAAATTGATCGATACAAACCTTCACAAGATTGGGTAATTCAAGCTCGATTTGTTCCCGCAGTTCTACCTACGATTCTTACCACCAATATTCTCGGGCAAACCTATGCGCAACCCTATGCCGGTAAAGTTCTGTTTGAAGTAAATGGAAAAACATATAGTCTGGATGCTGTAGACGAAGGAGATGAACATGAATACCACATTGTATTTGGAGATGAAACAAAT
>JAULVY010000042.1:0-2832 GCA_032110825.1 Chitinophagaceae bacterium
ATCAGGCGATCCATACCAAGTATCAAGACCAATGACGAGATTCTCTGTATTATTTAAATCAAAGTTTCGAATTGCTTTCGCAATTTCAACCATTTCAGTGAACGTCCAATCTTTGACAGGATATCCATCGTTATCGATACGATATTTCCCTGGAACCGTATTCAGATTGGCCTCTTCAAAGATATTTAGATTAATAAAAATACCTTTTAAAAATTGGAAACTTGGAAGCGCATAACGTTTCCCGTTATACACACCTGTTAAGGCAATATTGTCATAGACTAATTCAGTATCTGAATCAGCGTCCCAAAACGGAGCAATATCTTTTGTTAAGCCCGCAGTAATAACTGTAGGAACATTATCCGTAGCAAAAACATCAGGCAGAATTCCTAATCCAGCCGCACTGACTAAATTACCGGTAAACTCGGCTCCTGTACCAGTAATATCACGCCGTAAGGTAACATTAATATTTGGATATTTTTCCATAAACGCATCAATCATGCGTTGGTTTAATTCTTGGTTACCCCAATCCGCATAGGTTAATTCAATCGTCTGGGTGGCGGTGGACGATCCACCGCACCCAACAAGAATAAAAGCTGTTGTAATCAATAAATTTTTGAAGGATTGTTTCATATAACTCCTCCTTAATTAAGCGTTATAGTTGCGATAAAGTAATACTTCTTGAATCACAAATGTGCCTGGTAATGAGGTTGCGGTTCCACCTAAGGTTCCAAAATCTAATTCCAGTTTAGCGTTCGTGATACCTGTAGCTAAAACGATTGTCGCAGTAAAGTATTGCACGCCATTCGTTGTCACAGCTTGATCAATAAAACCACCGGTTAAAATTGAATTATAGCCGGCATCTGGTAACACAATATTGAATCGCAAATCACGTGCAACTGATGACGTTAGCGCGATTTTGACTTGATATGTTCCAGCAGACAAGGTTGGAATCATATAGTAATAATGAGGAGTATGTGGTGCTCCACCTAATGTAGGAACAACCACGGATAAACCTTCGGAAGTGACTTTAGCCGAACCGCCTGTATCGGTGAAAAATGAATGTCCACCTAAAGCTGTTTCCATATCCCCGTTATATAAGGTTGGGACATCGACACCACCAGTTTTTAATGAGACATTATCTAAATAGACTGAGACAGGAACATTATTCGTAATCGTCAATCCGGTTCCAAATTCGAATGCTAATTTTTCCGTATCATTTAACACAGCGCCTGTCACAACCGCTAACGTATAGGTTGTTTTGGAGGTCGTTAATGTGGTCGCTGGGGATTGAACGAAGTTTGTCCAAATGTTTTGACCAAAAATATTTGGCGTGATCGTCACAGCTTCACTTGCATATGCATCAAACTTTAATTCATACGTTGTGCTAGGTGTGAGATCTAAGAATGCACTCGTGCCTGGTAAACCAGCTAACGATTCAGCGTCTTGGACGATTTGTAAATGCCATGAAGCTGTCGCGTTATCCGCGGTCACGGTCATTTTGAATTCACCATTCACGACTTCGGTATTATATGCACTTCCATCGTTTGCAAAACCTCTCCAACCCGAGTTCGAGAAGTCGCTGTTGGCAATAATTGAATCGCCGTCTAAACGTTGTAAACGAACTTCTTCGAATGTGATTATACTGTCTTCAAAACCTTCTTGAACACCTAATTCCATCACCACTTTAACATCAGCATCAGCTTTTGTGACTGTGAAAATGAAATCTTGAGTCGATGAAGAAGTGCCCAATTCGATGCCATTCTTCCGACCGTATTCATTCCATGGATCGCCATAACCAATTCCAACACTAATTTTTCTAGCAACGGATGACGAACCTGTCACTGAGAAACGATAGGTTGTTCCTTCAACTAAATTAATGCCTTCTTGGAAAAATTGAATTGCCCAAATAGCATGACCACCACCAGTAATATCTAATGAGTAGGTCCCTGCTACTGTATCTTGACTACGAACAACAACTGGTTTAACCCCTGGAGCCCAAGTATCAGCATCAGTGGTTTGGAAATAACCCCATTCTGAACCAATCGCTGTTGCAAACGAACCATTGGTAAGCAAGTTTTCATCTTTGAATAATAAATCAACAACACTCACAGCGGATTCAGCCGTTGCTTCGTTACCTTTGCTGTCTTCGACGGAATATTCAACTGTGAATGTTCCTGCTACCGAAGTATCAACCGCGTTAACAACCGCGTCTTGAGCGTTTTTGATAACAACAACAATGTCATCGGTGACATCGCCATCACCCACGTCAAATGCCGTAACACCAGTTAATGGGTTATAGCTTGATCCGACGGTTAAATTGACCGTGGCTTGCACGCCTGTGAACACAGGGGCAACAGTATCTTCATCGGCGGTCGATTCTTCAATTGCAATATCATCAAAATACATCGTGGTATTAATTTGAACACCATTAACCTTACCTAATTCAAATAAAATTCCACCCCGTTGATTATCTAATCTATGCGTGAACTTATAAGAATAGGTCGCCCATTCGGTTGTGATTTTACGAATAATAGTTTGACCTGGAATAAAATCATTGTAATAAGGTGCTGCGGGAAGCAATTCGCCAACTTGGAGTCGAATATCTTTTTCCACTAAAGACTTAGCTCGGAAACTCACTTCATAGGTTGTATCGATTTCAAATGGAACATTCATTTGACCAAAGCGAGGGGTATATGGATGAACCGAACCAGCAGTAACTTCTGCTTTCAAAGAACCCTCTTGAATGGAAAGTGTTAAAGCTGATCCATCTGCATTATAACCAACACTATCCCAACCTGCGGTTCCTAATGAAAAATCGGGATTAATGAGCAT
>JAULVY010000043.1:0-8973 GCA_032110825.1 Chitinophagaceae bacterium
GCTGACAGGATCAACAGGAACGGGTTGAACTTCGGGATGTGCAGTAAAGTATTGATCTAAATTTTCTTGATAATCGTCGACTTTAGAATAACTAAACTGAAAATGAGGCCCCTTAGACGCTTTTGCATAAACGAGTTTATCTCCCAATATCTCTTGGTAGATGGGTTTGCTTAGACTATCTTTTTTAATGTAAACACGAACTACCCCTTTATTCTTTACGGGCTCCAATTTGGCAACGTCGTTTTGAACAAGCATTTTCTGCTTAAACTCCAGCTCGGTAACGTTGCGTGCATCTGGATTCACACCCCGCATAACCTGGTACCCTATTAACATAACAGCCGCAATCACATAAATCCAATAAAAGCTGAATTTTGGGACTTTGGATGGACCTCCAGGACCCCCTTCTTTATTTCTTTTAAATGAAGAAAATGGATTTTGCTTTTTCCCACCGCTGTTCTCTTCCTGATTCATATTGAGTTTAAATTGAGTTATTTAGTAGCTTTTCTGCTTTTTACACTTTTCGGTTTTTTAACCGGAATTTCCTCCATTTGTTCATCGGCAACAGCATCACTCCACATTTCTTCCAATTTGTAAAATTTTCGAGTCTCAGATAAAAATACATGAACCACAACATTCACATAGTCGACCAACACCCACTGACTGGCACTTCTACCCTCGTGTCTGTAAGGAATTTCTCCGCAATTTTTTTTCAGCTGCACTTCCACCCAGTCAGCTATAGCCCTTACCTGAACCGTTGAGGAGGCCTCGCAAACAATAAAGAAGTCCGAAACCGCTTCAGGGATTTTCTTGAGGTTGAGCGTAACAACATGCTCGCCCTTCTTGTCTTGAATGGCTTTGATGATTTCCTTTAAAATCTTGCTGTTGCGGGTAAGCCTTGCTGCTCTTTTTTGTACGGCTACTTCGGGTCTGGATGTCAAATGCTGATTATTTAATTTTTCGTTGACTAACTTGCTCAAAATTAAGGATTATTTCCCTTGTTTTCAGCTCAAGATGATTGGCGAACCTTTGATCATATTGAACTCTACAGACAGTACCAATAACCATGCCATGCAGGAATATCGGGCAGGCAGGGGACAAGTAGGCACTGCCTATTTTGCCATTGGCCAAACCCATGGCAAAGGACAAAGGGAAAAGGCATGGGTGAGCAACGATGGCGAAAACATTATGCTTTCCTTAATACTCCAGCCCCGGAACATCAACATTCAAAACACATTCAACTTATCCTGCGCTATTGCTTTGGCCTGCTCCGATTTTTTTAGCATATATGCAGGTGAAGAAACCAAGATCAAATGGCCGAATGATATTTTCTGGCGTGACAGAAAGGCAGGGGGAATTTTAATTGAATCCGCCGTTTCGGGAACTAAAATCAATGCAATGATCGTGGGCATTGGAATCAATGTGAACCAAATCTCTTTTCCAGCATTTCCCTATAAAGCTGTTTCACTCAGGCAAATTACGGGCAAAGAATTTGACCCAATCGAATTATCAAGACAATTGTGTCTTTGCATTCAGACAAGAATGGAAGAATTAGAACAAGGGAAAATTGAAAAACAGTTAGAGCTCTATAATACCCGTCTTTTTGGGGAAAACGAAGAACATGTATTCAGGAGCCAAAATATAGAACGCAAAGCCAAAATTATAGGCGTTAGCCAACTAGGTGAATTGATTATAAATGATGGAACAGAAACCAGTTATCGGCTTGGAGAAATAGAATGGGTTTTATAAGCCAAAGCCTTGCACAATTTCTTTTGCATGTTCTTTTACCTTCGGCTTAGCTATAATTTTTACAATCATTCCTTTTTCATCAATTAAAAATGTTGTTCTAAAGACACCCATGTATTTATTCCCATAGAGCTGTTTCTCACCCCATACTCCATATTTCTCAATAACTTTTTTATCCGTATCAGCAATAATCCGAAAAGGCAACTTGTGCTTTGCAATGAATTTGGAATGCAACTTTTGATCATCGGGACTCACCCCAATCACTTCTACCCCTTTTTTCGATAACTCTTTATACCCGTCTCTTAAATTACAAGCTTGAACGGTACATGTGCTGGTATCATCTTTTGGATAAAAATAAAGTGCGATTTTTTTTCCTTTGTAATCAGCCAGTTTGATTTTATCTCCATTTTGATCTACGCCTGAAAAAGCAGGTGCCTTAGAACCTTCGTTAATGCTGCTCATCGTAATTTATATTTTTTTGATTTGAAGTTCCCGTTGCGTTTTGTTTCCAGCCTCATCATAAACAACGAATAAAAGTTTATGTTCACCCAAAGTCAAATGTTCATCAACCGTGTATGTAAATTGATTTCCCGAAGGCTTAAACATAAGCCACTGCCCTTCCGCATACCCATTAAACTCTTTTATGGCTTTCAGGTTATCTGAAACCTCAATTTTAATTTTAGATCCGTTTTTTACGACTGCTCCATTTGACGTGAGCACGGAAATCACCGGAGGTTCTTCGTCTTGAATCAACTGAAAAAAACCAAAATCCCTAAACGATGCTGAAAACCCTTCGCGATTGGCAGTAGCCTTCTTTATTTCTGTTTTCGACTTATAGGTTCTTTTGATGATAGCTCGATCTTTGTTAATGAGAGCAATAGGGCGATTCGGTTTGATGTTAACAGTAAAATAATCGTGTACAGGTATGTATTCAGGCAGTGTCTGTATTACTGAGCTGAGGGCATCCCCGGGATTGATGTAGAATGTTTTAATGGTAAAATCAAATGAGTCGTAGAAACAGTTTTCACCAAAAACAAATTGCACGTTTTGATCATCGTAAATATTGGTTTCTCCTGGAATCATTCGAAAAAGGCTTGCATTTTTTTGTACTTGATCCGCTCCACTAGAATATGCCTCAAATTGAACTTTTGTTTTATTTCCATCTGCATCTGCAACCATCAATTCAAATTCCTCTGGAATAGTGGACAATTCAAGGTGTCCTTTCCCGGATGGATTTTCGTAAATAGGCAGGTGAAACTGGCTTGGTGGAAAAACCATTTGCAAATACGCTCCTCCTTTTGATCGGAAAGCATAATCGATATGGCCATTCAAATACCTGGTTTTGTCGTATCCAATCTCATCCAACTGGAAAGAGCTAAGTACACGTTGGCCTTGCATAAGACTCACCGCATATATGCCATTGGCATTGGGAAAACCGGTAACACGATCGCTGGCCTGAATAGCAACAAATGTTTTGTTAAACGGCAATTTAATGGGTAAAGGGGGTGAAAAAACAGACCCTTTTTTTACCAAGGATACGAGAGCAGGAGTTTGTTCGTAAATACTTTTTTCACGATTGTAAAAAGCCAATCGAACTACATCGGGAGGTATATTGTCTGGAATTCCAAATCGATAAAGCAAAGGATTTAGGCAGTTCTCTGTTTTTGTATCTCTAATTTCGAAGTGAACATGCGGGCCCTGCGATGCCCCTGTATTTCCGCTATACCCGATAAATTGTCCCTTTTTAACAGGCAATAGTCCCTGAGGAACTGCCACATCAATTTTCCAGCTTTTTCTTTGGTATTGCTGATCTTCTAGGTATAACTCTGCTGCAGGGATGAAGGCATTCATATGCGCATACAGCGTTGTAGTTCCATTGGGGTGATCGAGGTAAATAGCTCTGCCAAATCCTCCGGTTTCAATCTTCATTCGGGAAACAAATCCATCAGCGGGGGCATAAACGGGCAGATTCTCCCTTGACTCCGTAGACAAATCCAGACCCATGTGAAAATGGTTAGGACGCATTTCACCAAAATTGGCGTTGAGCTTGGGCTTAATAGAAAGTGGGTAAGAAAAATAAAACTTCCCACCCGGCACCTGCGTCATTCCTACATGCAACAAACAACTGAATCCCAATACAAAAACCGACCATTTCATGTTGCAAAGCTAAATGAGAAATATTCGATTGCATACAACATGCAATGCTAAAAAAATATTTCTCAACGATACAACATAATTGAATCTAAAATTGTCTTATTGTATAGTAGCTACCTATGAATCGTTTAATAGAAAAAGTAACTTCGGTTTGGTCGTCAATTGCAAAAACTTTCTCTGCTTCAAAAAAAGAGGCTGAAAATCAACTTAATGACGCCATTTCACTGCATATCAATCCTCCTTCAGACACCGTTGAGGACTTTGAAATAGCTGCCTACCACAACCAGGCCTGATTTTTACACCAAGTTTCAACAGATTTTAAAATTTAGCTCCCCTTGCTAAATTTAATAGAGGAAATTTATCTTCAACCATTTACCTTTACCACCCGGGTACAGCCCGGTTTTTTTGTGCCCATAACGCAGTAAATCTAAACAACCATGCCAAAAGATTCTTCCATTAAATCCGTACTCATTATAGGTTCAGGGCCCATTGTAATTGGGCAGGCATGTGAATTTGACTACGCCGGCTCGCAGGCTGCGAGGAGTATACGGGAGGAAGGCATAAAAGTCGTTCTCATCAATTCAAATCCTGCAACCATCATGACGGACCCTATGATGGCCGATCGGGTTTATTTGCTTCCGCTTACTGTTGATAGTATTGAACAAATACTTCAGGAAAATGAAATAGATGCAGTTCTTCCAACCATGGGAGGACAAACAGCACTGAATTTAGCTAAAGAAGCAGAAGAATTGGGTGTTTGGGAAAAATACAATGTTCGGTTGATCGGAGTAGATATCAAAGCCATTGACAAAGCAGAAGACCGTGAAAAGTTCAGACAATGGATGATTCAAATGGGCATTCAGGTTGCCCCCGCCCGAACCGCTAACTCTTTCTTAGAAGGAAAAGAATTTGCGCAAGAAATCGGATTCCCATTGGTTATACGCCCCTCCTTTACCCTTGGAGGTACAGGTGGGGGATTTGTTCATAGCAAAGAATTTCTGGATGAAGCATTGAATAGAGGATTATCTGCTTCCCCCATCCACGAAGTATTGGTTGAAAAAGCCGTATTGGGATGGAAGGAATTTGAACTTGAATTACTCCGTGATGTAAAAGACAACGTAGCCATCATTTGTACGGTTGAAAACTTTGACCCGATGGGAGTTCATACCGGAGATTCCATCACGGTTGCTCCGGCTATGACCCTAAGCGATACTGCATTTCAATTGATGCGCAATACCGCTATTCGTATCATGCGGGATTTAGGAAATTTTGCTGGCGGTTGTAATGTTCAATTTGCTTTGAATCCAGAAACCGAAGAGCTCATTGCCATTGAAATCAACCCCAGAGTGAGCCGTTCTTCTGCGCTTGCTTCCAAAGCAACGGGGTATCCCATTGCAAAAATTGCCGCAAAACTGGCATTAGGGTATAGCCTAGATGAATTGAAAAATCAAATTACCAAAACTACTTCTGCATACTTTGAGCCTGCTTTGGATTATGTTATCGTTAAAGTGCCACGTTGGAATTTTGATAAATTCAAAGGAGCCAATGATACACTTGGTCTCCAAATGAAATCGGTTGGTGAAGTGATGTCCATTGGTCGAAGTTTCACCGAAGCCATTCAAAAAGCATGTCAGAGTCTAGAAAACAACGCTGTAGGATTAGGCTACTACGGCAAAAGCCTAATGCATGCCGATGAAATCATTGAATACCTCAAAACTCCCAAATGGGACCGCATATTCAGAATCAAGGATGCCTTAATGATGGGAATCAGCGTGAAAACCATTTGTCAAGCAACATATATTGATCGCTGGTTTATCTATGAAATTCAAAAAATTGTTGATATCGAGAAAGAAATTTCTAAATATAAATTTGATACCCTTCCCCTTGAACTGATCAAAAAAGCAAAGCATCATGGATTCAGCGACGAACAAATTTGCAGAATCATGCAAGATGGCAATGAAGATGATTTGTACGAAAAAAGAAAAGCAGCCGGCATTACCCGTGTGTACAAAATGGTAGATACTTGTTCTGCAGAGTTTGAAGCCAAAACTCCTTATTTCTACAGCAGTTTTGAAAACGGAGGTGTAAACGAAAGCAAGGTAAGCGATAAGAAAAAAATTATTGTATTGGGATCCGGACCAAACCGAATCGGCCAAGGCATCGAATTCGACTACTGCTGCGTTCACGGATTGTTGGCCATCAAAGAATGTGGTTACGAAGCCATCATGGTGAATTGTAATCCGGAAACCGTTTCAACCGATTTCGATGTAGCAGACAAGCTGTATTTCGAACCTGTATTTTGGGAACATCTATGGGAATTGATTGAACACGAAAAGCCGGAAGGCGTGATTGTGCAATTGGGTGGACAAACCGCATTGAAGTTGGCTGAGCGTTTACACAAAAAGGGAATTAAAATTATTGGAACATCCTTTGATAACATGGATATCGCTGAAGACCGCGGCAGATTTAGCGATATGCTAAAGAAACTACAAATCCCATATCCCGAATACGGCACCGCATACAATGTTGACGATGCTGTTGAAGTAGCAAAAGTAGTGGGATACCCTGTTTTGGTCAGACCCTCTTATGTACTCGGAGGACAACGCATGCGAATTGTGATTAACGACGATGAATTAGAATCTGCAGTTGTTAGTTTATTAAAACATATTCCGGGAAATAAGATTTTGATTGATCATTTCTTAGACCGCTGTCAGGAAGCTGAGATCGATGGAATTTTCGATGGTGAGCAGTTTCATGTGATGGGAGTAATGGAACATATTGAACCTGCTGGAATCCACAGTGGCGACAGCAACGCTGTTCTTCCTGCTTTCAATCTTACTCCCCTGGAAGTGACCACAATGGAATTTATTGCAGAAAAAATTGCAAGGGCATTGGACATCAGGGGCTTGATCAATATTCAATTTGCCATTAAAAACGGACAAGTATATGTAATAGAAGCTAACCCCAGAGCCTCACGAACCACTCCTTTCATCGCCAAAGCCTATCAAATTCCGTACTTGAATATAGCTACGCGTATTATGATTGGCCACAACAAACTTTCTGATTTTACATTTGAGAAAAAACTGGAAGGCTTTGCCATCAAAGAACCGGTATTCAGCTTTGATAAATTTCCAGGAGTAAATAAAGAACTCGGACCAGAAATGAAATCAACGGGAGAAGCCATTCGTTTTATAAAAGATTTGCGAGATCCTTACTTTAGAAATTTATACAAAGAGAGAAGCATGCACTTGAGCAAATAATGATTTAGCTCTTGGACTTCATTGTTTCATCGCAAACAGATACGATGATTGAGCATGCCTCTTGTATTTCCTTTTCAGATATGATCAATGGTGGGGCTAATCGCATGCAATGAGCGGCAAATAAAAACCAGTCGGTAAAAACGCCTCGAGATATACAACCATCAATAACCGCTTTATTGGTTTCCCATGAATCAAATTCTATGGCCATCAAAAGGCCAGAAGATCTAAACGATTGTATCAGGGGGTGCACCAGTGATTTTTTAAAAATCTCTGATTTGTACGAAACAGTATTGATCAACCGTTCTTCCAATAAAACAGTTAACGCCGCTTCCCCTGCAGCACAACAAACGGGATGACCTCCAAATGTGCTGATATGCCCTAAAACCGGTTGCGAGGTTAAGGCTTGCATGTTCTCGTAACTGGACACAAATGCACCCAGCGGCATTCCACCTCCTAATGCCTTTCCTAATAAAAGTATATCCGGTACAAACCCCAGTTGCTCAAATGCAAATAAGGACCCAGTTCTACCAAATCCAGTTTGAATTTCGTCCAAGATCAACAACGTACCCGTTTCATTACAACGTTGGCGAAGAGCTTTGATCCAGCTTAATTCCGGTGCAACAACTCCCCTTTCGGCTTGAAGGGGTTCAACAACAACGCAAGAAACGGTATGGTCTATTTGCTGAAGATCTTCATACCGGTTATACTCCAAGTGAAGAATACCAGGAAGTAAGGGACGAAATGCATTTCTCCAGTATTCACTGCCCATAATACTCAATGCTCCTTGAGTAGATCCGTGATAGGATTGATTAAAACATGCAATTTGAGTTCTTCCGGTTAAGCGTTTGGCTAATTTCATAGCACCTTCGGTAGCTTCTGTTCCTGAAGAGGTGTAATAAATACAATCCAAGGACGCTGGCAATAGATCTGCAATTTTCTTTGAATAACTCACCTGTGGAGATTCAATCAATTCTCCATAAACCATTACATGCATGTACGTAGATGATTGCTTGGCAATTGCATCTACAACTTTTGGATGACAATGACCAATATTGCACACACTGATCCCGCCAATCAAATCAATGTAAGATGAACCATAAGCATCCCACATCAAACACCCCTCAGCTTTAACAATTTCAATTGCAAGCGGTGCGGATGAAGTTTGTCCCACATGTCTAAGAAAAAGCTGACGCTGATCCATGAAACAAAGTTCCATCAATATGAATTAACTTTAATAATAATTATGGCACTGATTCTTCCCGTTAAAGGAATAAGTCCCACCATGGGCCAGGATTGTTATTTGGCGCCGAATGCTACTATTGTTGGAGACGTATGCATGGGTGATTTCTGCAGCGTATGGTTCAATGCAGTTATTCGTGGAGATGTCAATTCCATCAAAATTGGCAATAAAGTGAATATACAAGACAATGCAGTAATTCATTGCACGTATGAAAAAAACGCCACTTCTATTGGAAACAATGTAAGCATTGGGCATTCTGCCATCGTTCACGGATGTGAAATTAAAGATCATGTTTTAATTGGAATGGGCGCCATTGTAATGGATCGAGTGGTTGTTGAACCCTATTCTATAGTTGCAGCAGGAGCTGTTGTTCTGGAAGGAACCCATATCGAATCTGGTTCTATCTATGCCGGTGTTCCAGCAAAAAAAGTGAAAGAAATAACGCCCGAAAAAATCAGCGGAGAAATTGAACGCATCGCTAACAATTATACCATGTACAGCTCTTGGTTTAAATAAATATCTACATGAAAAGGATACTCGCCAAGTTTATCATTGCATACATATTATTAGGGCTGA
>JAULVY010000044.1:0-4162 GCA_032110825.1 Chitinophagaceae bacterium
CCATGGTGAGGTTGGCAAAATGTTTGGCAGCCAGTTCTTCAATCAGTTGCTGGTGAGGAAAATCTTCTCCATCTTCTTCCAAGGTTATCAGTTTGGTATCCCATTGATAGAAATGCGGAAACAGGTAAGTGAACTGCTTGATGGCAAATACGGCATCAGGTTTTCCATCGTATGCCAATAATACTTTTGTGGGGAGGGCATAGTTTTCCGGAACCAGAATAATCGGACATTCCGTTTGCCGGAGGATTTTTTTCAGGTAATCATTGGGTTGATCCTTGCTGATATTGTCATAAAAAAGTTCTGAGCTCAAAATCATCAGATCTGCGAAGCGTGATTCTTTTTGAAGTTCTTCCAGTGCAAACATTTCTGTGTCGCGGTGGGTGCGGAACTCCATGCCCGCATGTTTGCATCGCTCCTCGAATTTCGCCATGTTCTTGCTGATGGCCGATTCGTCGGTTGGATAGGGGGTGACAGAAACGGGAGATGCAGCGCCCATGCTGCTGTATCCAACCATATCGCGGTAGTCGATTGGCTGTAGGAATGCCCCTGTGACGAGCATTTGTTCTTGTTCGTTGAGGAAATTGGCCATTTTAAAGGCCCCTTCAGAGAAATGTGAACCGTCGAAAACCAGGAGAATTTTTTTCATGTGAATTGTTTGAACTGAATGGCTTGAAATTTGTTACAAATTAAGCAGGATATCGAGGTTGGCCGGATGATGGTCATCACGCTTAAACCTCATTTTTATCATCTAAAACTGTTGTAATTTTATCCCATGGTACCGTTGTATTATGCATTGATTGTTTTTGGTGTTTTTTTGTTGATGGAAGGCATCACCTGGTGCACACATCGTTTTGTGATGCATGGATTTTTGTGGTATTTGCACAAGGATCATCATCAGGTGGAACCTGGATTCTTTGAGAAGAACGATGCGTTTTTTGTGATTTTCGCCATTCCAAGCATGACATGCATATACATTGGCATGCAGCCCGGCATGTGGTGGTTGCAGGCGATCGGATTTGGGATCATGGCATACGGATTTGCTTATTTCATGGTGCATGATGTGATCATTCATCAGCGTTTCAAATGGTTTTCAAGAAGCAACAATACTTATGTGCGTGCCATTCGTTGGGCACACAAGATGCACCATAAGCATTTGGGAAAGCACGACGGTGAAAGTTTCGGCATGTTGTACGTACACAAAAAATATTGGGAGAAAGTCCAGCGCGACAGGGCATTGATGAAGAACAAGAAAGTGGAGTATGCGCCGGAGTAGGTTGTAAGTTTTAAGTTGTAAGTTATAAGTTGTAGTGGTTGTAGTGGTTGTCGTTGTTATCAAGTTATCGTTGTTGTCCACATACAAGTTATAACTTAGAACTTACAACTTACAACTAACAACCAACCACGAGAACAATGACAACCAACAACTTACAACCTATAACTTACAACTATATTGTTACAGGCGGCGGCTGTTCGGGCTTGAGTTTGATCATGCACATCTTGTCTGAGCCCAGTTTATCCAACAAAAAAATTTTACTCATAGAGCAGTCGGAAAAAGACCTGAACGACCGTACCTGGTGTTTCTGGGAACAGGGAAAAGGATTTTTTGAATCGGTTGTCTGCAAGCAATGGAGCAGTGCATGGTTTCATGCAGATGGATATTCATCCTTGAAGGAGTTGGGGTCATATCGATACAAGATGATCCGTGGAATAGAATTTTACAGGCACTGTTATGAGAAGATTGCATCATCACCCAATGTAAAGGTGGTACATGATAAAGTTGTATCAATTCAACAGGAATCAGGCGGGGTAAGGGTTTTCACCGAGCAAGGGGAGTACACAGGTGAGTACACATTCAACAGTATTATGTTTGATGATCCCATGAAGCAAAAAAATGCGCATCATTTGTTGCAGCATTTCAAGGGCTGGGTCATTGAAACAGCAGAGGATGCATTTGATCTGCATGCTTGTACATTGATGGATTTTCGCGTTGGGCAGCAGCATGGAACAACCTTTGTTTATGTGATGCCCTTGACCAAGCGAAAAGCGTTGGTGGAGTATACATTGTTTACAGAGCAGTTGTTGAAGGATGATCAGTATGTGGATGGATTGAAGAATTATATCAAAGATTTTTTGAAGGGGGTTGCATACAAGATTGAGGAAGAAGAATTCGGTATCATTCCCATGACCAGTGCGCAATTCAAGAGAGAAGAGGGGAATACAATTTTTATCGGAACCGCAGGAGGGCAAACGAAGGCATCCAGTGGATTTACATTTATGTTCATACAAAAGCAATCAGTCCTGATTGTCGATCGATTGAAAAAAACAGGTAAACCATTTTATCATCCAACAAAAATGCAACAGCGGTACAATTGGTTCGATAAAGTATTGTTGAATGTATTGATCAAGCGGCGCGTACCTGGTGACATTGTTTTCAAAAAAATGTTTCAGAAAAATCCGATTGACAGGATATTCAGGTTTCTCGACAATGAAACCCAATTGCATGAAGAATTGCGCTTAATCACTACACTTCCCACATTTCCATTTTTACAGGCAGGAATGGAAGAAATTTAGGATTGAGTGTTTGTTTGCATGAATTCTGTCGGTGTCATTCCTGTCAATTCTTTGAACGTGCTGAAGAAAGTAGAGCGTGATGAGAACCCAGACATTTCAGCAATTTGATCGATGCTCAGTTCTTTTGTATTTCGCTCTTTCAGTATGTTTTGGGCGTATTCAATTCGTTTCAATGACCTCAGTTTGGTAAAACTCGTTTCCAAAAAATCACTGAAGCAATAGGAAATATGATGTTGCGGACAATGGAGTGCAGCTGCCAATTCAGTGAGTGTAAAATTTGGATTGAGGTAAGGTCTTTCTGCATCAAAGTATTCAATGATTTTCTCACTGAGTAATTTGAATGCGTCATGATTTTTATTGGTATTTTGAATATATTTTTTGGTATTGTAGGTTTCTGTGGTATCGGGCATCGATTGCAAGGGATCTCTGATAGGTACTCCGTATAAAATTTGCGGGAACAACAAGAGGGTAATTGGAATGACAAGAAAGAGCCCCCCGATAAGTGAATTGGTTTTCTGTAGTATGGCGTAAGTGGTTTTTACATCATTTTGTAGTACAATTATCCCTGCAAAAGCATACACGGCCATAAACAGGAGAGAAATGGTGAGGAGTGTGATGAGCCAGCGCGTAATAATTTTTTTCTGCCTTGTTTCTTGTAATGTTAATTTATTTGCTTTATACAATTCGATGAATGATGCAATGATGTAAAAGCTTATAAATATGGGTCTCAACATCAGTCCGGCGATGTTTGGAACAAACCAGTTGTATTGCAATGATTTTACATTTTCTGGATTTTGATGAATCAGATGAGCAAATTCAAGTTTATGGTTGAAGGATGAAAAAATATATGGTGCTGCATTGATGGTTAATATCACAAAAGGAATCAGGTGCAATAAATGAATCGGCTTCCATTCAATTTTATCTTTCAATGTTCCTGAAACATAGAAATAAAGCAAAGGCCCAGCCAAAAAGTATAGGGAGGAGAAATTGAAGAAGATGATGGCAAATATGAAATCGTTGTCGCTGTAAAATTGAAAGTGGTAGGTCAGTGGATAGATGCTATAGATGATGAGGTAGGCAGATAGCAAGAGGGCATACTTGTTTGCTCTTCCGCTGTAAAAGAAAATAATGCTGGCAACGATAATAAAAAGGCAAAAAGCGTATACGATCATTTTATTGAAAATAGTTAATAATCATCATATAGTTAATAATCATCATACTTTATTCAGCTTTCAGGTCCGTGTATTCGGCCGGTGTCATTCCAGTTTGTTCTTTGAAAGAACTGAAAAAGGTGGAGCGTGAAGAGAATCCAGAAAGTTCAGCTACTTTTTCTATTGTAAAGTCTTTTGTAATTCCTTCTTTCAGAAGGGTTTGTGCGTATGCGATTCGTTTAATTGTTCTTAGTTTGGTAAATGTTGTTCCCAGAAATTCGCTAAAGCAATAGGAGACATGATGTTGAGGGATATTCAATGCAATGGCCAATTGGGTAAGTGAGAAATTTTGTTGGAGGTAGGGTTTCTCGTTGTCGAAGTATTCCAGAATCCGCTGGCTCAGTAGTTTGAATGCCTCATCATTTTTATTCAAGGTTGCA
>JAULVY010000045.1:0-2547 GCA_032110825.1 Chitinophagaceae bacterium
AATAGCGTTGGTCGGACAAGACTGCTGACATGCTGTTTTCACATCACTGTCAACGAGCGGACGACTTTCTTTTTTCGCATTTAACTTGCCTTCCTGTAAACGTTGTACGCAGAAAGAACATTTTTCAATCACACCACGACTTCTCACCGTAACATCCGGATTCAACACCATACGGGTCAACTCATCATTCATCTGAACTGTTACTTCATTCAGGCGGCCGGATTCCACAATCGGTAACTGATTGTCTTTGAAACTATCAGATCCGTTCCAGTCGTGCCAGTTGAAACGACGAACTTTATAAGGACAGTTGTTGGCGCAGTAACGCGTACCGATACAACGATTATACGTCATTTGATTCAGCCCTTCACTGCTATGGTTGGTAGCGGCCACAGGGCAAACGTTTTCGCAAGGCGCATTGTCGCAATGTTGACAAAGCATAGGCTGGAATACCACATCCGGATTTTCTGGATCGCCGCTGAAGTAACGGTCAATACGCAACCAGTGCATATCATGATATTTCGCCACCTGATTCTTACCAACAACAGATACGTTGTTTTCTGCAGAACATGCCACCACGCAGGCACCACAACCATTACAAGTGTTGAGGTCTATATTCATTCCCCATTTAATGCCCGGCTTATCATACACAGGATAAATGGTTCCTTCTGCTTCAAAATTGTCTAACCCGCCATAATCTTTCAATTCAGCTAAACGCTCATTGATAATAACCTTTTGGTCTTTTTTGAATATAGGCAGGCTCGTTTCTTTCACAACTTCATGACGATCACCATAAGTCGCATGCGTTTGCATTTGTGCAATCGGATATTGATTGCCCGTCTTTTCTACGGTAACACTTATTCCATTATAATTATAGTTGCTACCATTATAATCAACCAGCGGATAGATATTTTTTCCGGCTCCCTTTGCGGCAAGTCCCACCTTCTCTGATCTTCCATAACCCACCGCAACAGCAATTGTATTTTTTTGCGTACCGGGAATGATTAACACAGGTAGTTCAACTTCTTTATTACCCGCCTTCAATTTAATCACCGGCTTAGGAGGTTCTACCTCATATTGATCCATATTCAGATCAGGGAATAATTCTTTCGCAGCCGCAGTAGAAATAACCGCGTAGTTATCCCAACACGCTCTTGTGATCGGATCAGGCATTTCCTGCAACCAGGGATTGTTGGCCATTTTACCATCACCAATACTTACTTTTTGATAAACAACGAGTTCATACGCTGCATTTCCTGCAGGCTTGATGGTAGCTGCTGCAGTTGATAAAGCGGCGCCGTTAAAAGTAGCACCGGCAACAGCAGGGGTAGCAGGATTGATCACACCATCTCTTAAAGCTTGATCAAAATTAGACTGACCACCGAGCTTATTTGTCCAGTATGACTTGAAATATGTTTCGTAATCCGCATCCGTGCTATCCGACCATTTCAATAATGAAGTGGCGAAAGCGCGAGTTTTGAATAAGGGATGAATAGTGGGCTGTACAAAAGAGATATAACCAGTTTTAGGTTCAGCATCTCCCCAACTTTCTAAAAAGTGGGGTGAAGGAAGCAAATACTGGCATTGCTCCGCCGTTTCATCTTCTGTTTCATTGAAAGAAATAGAAAGACTTAATTTTTTCCAGGCCTCACTTAATTTTTTAGTATCTGCATAGGTATAGAAAGGATTGGCACCATACACAAGTACCGCACCTGTAGTTCCACTATTAATATCAGCAATTAGTTGCTCAAATTCAGCATCTACACCTTTTCTATATTGTACTAAAGTACCATAGTTGATGGTCTTGCCATTGGCTCCAATGATATTGTTGATGGCATTTACCAGGATCTGAATATTTACATCATTGCTTCCGCAAACAACCAGTGCATTACCTCCGGCATTTTTTAATTCGTTGGCAGCCGCATCGATACCGGCTTTCAGACGAGCATCGCTGATAGACGGAGCACTAACGGCAGCGCCTAAACGAGCCAAAAGATTTAATAAAACAACACCCAATTCGCTCGGACGATGCGTATAACGCTCATCTGCACTAGCGCCCGTCATACTATACATACTTTCAAACTGAAAGTGACGGCTCATAGTTGTATTGGTAGAAGTCACCTTACGCTTGGATGCATATTGCTTGGCAAACTCAACCGGACTTAACCAAGTGCCGAGGAAATCAGCACCAAAACTCACAATCACATTCGCATTATCAAATTGGTAAGAAGGAATTCCTTTGATTCCATAAGCCGCTTCATTTGCCTGGATCAATCCACTGTAAGATACCGCATCGTATTGCACATGCTTTGCCGCAGGATATTTGGCTTTGAACTGATCGACAACCGCTGCAACCGAAGGAGAGTTTAATGTGGAAGTGAGAATCGCAATCTGTTTACCACCCAAACCGGCCAAACCCTGTTTGATTTTATTATCCAATGCTTCGTAGGTGGGCGCCTCTTTAAATCCGTTACCTGATTTTTCCATGGGAAAACGCAGGCGGGCTGTATCATATAAACTTAATACGGAAGCCTGCACCTTTTGGCTGGT
>JAULVY010000046.1:0-8008 GCA_032110825.1 Chitinophagaceae bacterium
ATTAATGACCATTGCCATGATCATGGGGGTAGTCATCTCAGTTGCACAGGATAAAATTGTAACTCTTCCAGAAATCCGGGTTTCTTCCATTGCTGCAGTCAATCAAGATGTTGCCAATGCCTTTAGAAGAACATTTCCAGATGCTGAAAACACGAGTTGGTTTATTTACGACAGGGAGTATATTGCCAAATTCATTGTTAAAGACATGGATCACAATGCCCTATTCAGAAAAAACGGGGTAATGATTTATGACATCAGCTACGGGTACGAAGAGCATTTAAAAAGCGAGGTCAGGGATGTAGTAAATAAAGCGTATGACAACTATAAGATCATCAGAACCATCTGCATCAAAGCCCAGGGCCGGGATATCTGGATGGTGAAGTTGGAGGGGATGAAAAAGTACGTCACGGTTCGGGTGGAAGACGGAGAAATTGACGAGGTAGAATCTTTCTTCAAAGCTGATGCTTCTTAAATCCTAATGAAAGCGGATATTGCTTTATTTTAGCGGCTCAAACCTGTGTCATGAAGTTTGGGCCGCTTTCTTTTTTATTTACCTGTTGCATTTTATTTTCCGGACTTACTGCTTCTGCTCAACAGTTGGATTCGATGGTTACTGTGTATGCAGAGCAATTCCCTAAAGAACGATTTCACGTTCATTTTGATAAACCTGTATACAACAAAGAAGAAACCATTTGGTATAAGGTTTATATTTTGGACGATTTGGGACTCACCCAGCTGAGCCGAAACGTATATATTGAATGGTTTGATCAAGAAGGCAAATTGATTACTCAATCTACCTCTCCCCTTTTTCAATCTACGGCCAAAGGATCTTTTGAACTTCCTGCAGACTATACAGGATCTCAAATAAATATGAAAGTTTATACGCGTTGGGCATTGAACGACGACTCCGCATTCTTGTATAAAAAAACCATACCCATCAATCAAGATCCTATTCAATTAAAGCCTGTTATTAAAAAACCTCAAACCTTTTTTGAAGTATTTCCAGAAGGAGGAAATTTGGTTTACGGATTAAATTCTAAAATAGCATTTAAGGCAGTCGACGAAACCGGTAAACCTGTTCGTGTTAAAGCTCTAGTGGTTTCCAACTCGACTAAAACCATTGATACGCTGAAAATCAAACACGATGGGATGGGCTTTTTCTTTCTTCTTCCTAAGTCGGGTGAAACCTATTCGGTTAAATGGACTGACCCCAATGGAAATACGGGGATAACTCCGATACCAGTGCAATTGCAAAAGGGTGTGATCATGACCCTGACTAAAAACAATGAATCGGCATTTGTGAAAGTTGAACGCACTGCAGATGTTCCTGAAAATATGAAATCCATGAACCTCTTGGTTCATATGAATCAAGTGATTCTTTTTAAGGTAGCCTTAAATGCAAAGGACCTGACTGTTCTCAACGCAAAGATTCCCATTGAAGAATTGAATACCGGTATTCTGCAATTTTCTTTGTTCAGCTCGGATTGGCTTCCATTAGCGGAACGGATTTTATTCATCAACAACCGTTACCATGAATTTGGCGCCAAGATCATTCCTCAATTAACCAACCTGAACAAGAGAGCGAAAAATGTTTTTGATGTATTTGTAACCGATACGGCAGCAACAAATATGTCGGTTGCAGTAATTGATGCTTCCCTTGATCAACCGGTTTCATCATTTACAATCTATTCAGATCTTTTGCTTAGTAGCGAGATCAAAGGAAAGATTTATAATCCCGGATATTATTTATCGAGCGATAACGATACAGTTACAGCTAATTTAGACCTGGTCATGCTTACGCATGGATGGAGAAGATTTGATTGGGAAAAATTGAGAGCCAATATGGGCCCAACCTACCCCTACCCTGTAGAAACCAGTTTGATGAAATTGGGAGGTATGGTATACGGACTCAAAACCCAAAGTGTAAATGATGTGATGTTGAATTTGATTGTGCAAAACAAAGACAGTAGTCGCAACATCTTATTTCAACCTGTTCCCAAAGATGGATTATTTGAAGGAAATGAGTTTGTAATTTTTGATACGGCTAAGATCTTTTACGGATTCAATCAAAATCAAAATCTCAACGATGTAACTCAGGTTCAATTCAACAATGGATTATTGAAACCATCAACAAAAAAACTAGATTCTCTTCAATTGGAAAAAAATCTGCTGTGGAACGATAGTATTGCTAAAGCCAGAATGAATCAGTTTTTGCAATTGCAAGAAGAATGGAAGAAGAAATCACAATACAAAACTCTGCAAGAGGTTATAGTTCGCTCAAGAGCGAAACCAAAAGAAGATGAAATTGAAAAGCGCTATGCCACTGGATTGTTTTCCGGAGGAGATGCTATGGTTTTTGACTTAACCAACGACCCCTCTGCCATGGGTGGTCTTGATATTTTCACCTACTTACAAGGAAGAGTAGCGGGGCTAATCATCAATAGATCTGGGCCAACTGTTACCATGAGTTGGCGGGGAGCTATGCCTGATTTATTCATCGATCAATCCATGATCAGTCCCGATTTCATTCAAACCATGAACATACGAGACATCGCTATGGTCAAGGTTTTCAGACCACCTTTCTTTGGTTCGATTGGAGGAGGTGCTGGTGGAGCGATTGCCATTTACACAAAAAAAGGGAGCGATTACAAGGGTGACAATAGCAAATCAAGTAAAGGAATGTTAAACGCACTCCTTGCGGGATATACACGTTTCAAAGAGTTTTACAATCCGCAATACGATAGTGGGACTGAAAACCCCGAAACAGATATACGAAGCACATTGTACTGGAATCCCTACGTGATTACCAACAAGAAAAGTCCACGCTACCGAATTCAATTTTTCAACAACGACATCAGTAAAAAACTATTGGTCGTTGTGGAAGGAGTAAATGCAGAAGGCAGAATTACACGTGTAGCTCAGTATTTAGAATAAAAGTCAATCAATTTTTATGAAAAGAATAAGAATCGTTTATCTGTGTATATTTTGTATAATGAGTATGGCTGCTCCTACTGCCCATGCAGTTCATATAATTCAAAATAAGTCAACCGTTCACATTGGAGACACAACACGAATTGATAAAACAAGCAAAAAAGATATAAAGACAAATAGTTTTGCGATAGCTGGACTGGTTGCATCCAGTGTAGGTTTGTTATGTTTATTTCTTTTCCCTCCCGCTGCTTTTTTGTTGATGACAGGTGGTGTAGTGTTCAGTGCCCTATCGTTTAAGCAAATCAAAAAAAGAAATGAAAAGGGACTTGGATTGGCTACAACAGGACTTATCATTGGGGGCGCAGGGATTGTTTTAACTATATTAGCAATAGCACTGCTCTTTACCATTCTTTCCGGATGGAATTAAATTCAATCATGGATATACAAGAAGATAAATCCCAAACACTCAAAAGAACGCTAAGTCCTTTGATGGTATGGGGTTTGGGTGTTGGGTATGTGATCTCAGGCATGTATTTTGGCTGGAATTTGGGATTGGAAAAAGGTGGCACCTTGGGATTGGCCATTGCTACTTTCTTCATTGTATTGATGTACATCTCCTTTACGTTTAGTTATGCAGAGCTGGCTTCCGCCATTCCAAAGGCGGGGGGCGGATTTGATTATGCCAATCGAGCGTTAGGCAAGAACTGGGGATTTCTTGCCGGCATGGCACAAAACATCGAGTTTATTTTTGCACCCCCTGCAATTGCATTTGCATTGGGAGCCTATTTCAATTTATTCTTCCCTTCCATTCCGGTTACAGAAACAGCTATCGTCTGTTACGTTCTATTTACCGCACTCAATATTTATGGTGTTAAAGCAGCTGCACTTTTTGAATTGGTCATCACTATTCTAGCCGTTGGTGAATTGTTGTTATTCGCCGGCTTAACCATCCCTCATGCATCCTGGGCACATTTGAAACACAATGCGTTGCCGAATGGCATTGGAGGTATTTTTTCTGCCATTCCATTTGCCATTTGGTTTTTTTTAGGAATAGAAGGTGTTGCCAACGTTGCAGAGGAAACCATCAACCCACAAAAAACCATGCTCAAGGGTTTTGGATCTGCTATTCTCACTTTGGTGTTTTTGTGTGTACTGACTTTTATTGGTTCGGTTGGAGTTTCCGGATGGGAAGCCATCGTATACAAAGCTGATGGATCAACATCGGATTCACCACTCCCACTGGCATTATCTAAAATAGTTGGCGATAACCATGTACTTTATCATTTACTGATTGCTGTTGGTTTGTTTGGATTGGTTGCTTCCTTTCATGGCTTGATGTTAGCTTCAGGAAGATCAACCTATGAATTTGGGAAAATGGGATACGGCCCACGCTTATTAGGCAAAGTGCATCCCCGTTTTCAAACTCCAGCAAATGCATTGGCATTCAATATGTGCATTGGAATCTTTGCTTTGATTACAGGGAAAACCTCAACAATCATTACCATATCGGTATTTGGTGCTTTGGCTTTGTATATGATTTCTATGCTGAGCATGCTCCGACTTCGAAAAACCGAGCCTGATTTGGAAAGGCCTTTTAAGGCTCCGCTATATCCCCTACTGCCTTACATGGCTCTTACAATAGCCATTGTTTCCCTTATAGCTATGTTTATTTACAACCACATGGAAGGAATCATTTTCATTTCGATCATGCTTATCAGCTTTTCCGGATTTATATTGCAGAAAAGAAAATCGGTCCACTCACCTTAACGAGCAACCATGAACACAAAAGAAATCATCAACCGGATAAAAAAACATCCTGGGAGAAAAGTAAAAATTGCTTTTTCAGATATAGACGGCATTTTAAGAGGTAAATATGTGTCGACGCAAAAGTTTCTTTCAGCATTAGAAAAAGGAAGCAGCTTTTGTGATGTAATCATGGGCTGGGATTCATCTGATGTTCTTTACGAAAATGCCAACTATACCGGGTGGCATACAGGGTATCCCGATAGTGCAGCATCCATCGACCCCAATACATTCCGATCCATTCCTTGGGAAAATGATCTTCCTTTTTTCTTGGGAGAGTTGAATAACGCGGATGGCAGTCCATCGCCAGTATGTCCTCGTCAACTTTTAAAGAAAATAATTGCTGAGGCACAGCAAATGGGATTCAGTCCCAAATTCGCCCAAGAATTTGAATGGTATAATTTTTCAGAAACACCAGATAGCGCTCATCAAAAGCAATTTAAAAACCTAACTCCCCTTACACCGGGCATGTTTGGTTATTCAATCTTGAGAACCAGTCTACAAAATCCTTTTTTCTCGGATCTCTTTGATTTACTTGGAAAATTCAATGTACCCTTGGAAGGATTACACACGGAAACGGGTCCGGGTACCTACGAAGCCGCAATCGCTTATGCAGATGCATTGGAAGCTGCGGATAGAGCGATTCTTTTTAAAACAGCGGTAAAGGAAATTGCATACAAGCACAAGATCATGGCTACTTTCATGGCCAAGATTAACGAAAATCTTCCGGGTTGTGGTGGACATGTGCATCAGAGTTTATGGGATAAAAATTCATCGAAGAATCTTTTTTACGACGCCAAGGACAAACAGAAACTGAGTGAGGTAGCAAAGCAGTTTATAGCAGGGCAACTTTATTGCCTGCCGTATATTTTACCCATGTTTGCGCCAACGGTAAATAGTTACAAGAGATTAGTAGAAGGAGCCTGGGCACCTACAACGTTAACGTGGGGAGTAGATAACCGAACAACCGCTTTGCGCATTCTGAATGGAAGTGCAAATTCCTGTCGCTTAGAAACGCGGGTGATTGGATCCGACGTGAATCCTTATTTAGCCATGGCAGCATGCTTGGCTGCAGGATTGTACGGCATTAAAAAGAAATTAAAGCTGAAGCAAGCGGCTACCATTGGAAACGGTTACCGGGATTACAGTAACGGGACTATTCCGCATACGCTGATTGATGCAACGATGCATATGAAAAACAACAAGATTGCATCAGAACTATTTGGACATGCATTTACTGAACATTTTGTGCAGAGCAGAGAATGGGAATGGAAGCAACATTTGAAAGCGGTAACCGACTGGGAATACAGAAGATATTTTGAAATCATTTAAATCAACACATGAGCAATACAGTATTGCAATATAATTTTCCAACTACAATTCGGTTTGGAGCAGGGGCAGTAAAAGAACTCCCTGATTATTTAGTAAAGAACAACTTGAAGCTTCCACTGCTGGTTACGGACCCTGTTGTAGCATCTCTCCCCTTTTTCAGTGAAATCAAAAATAGCCTTTCGAATAAGGGAATTGGAGTTGAAGTGTTTTCAGATATCCATAAAAACCCAGTAAAATCAGATGTATACAAAGGGGCTGATGCTTTTGATCAGACTCAACGAGATTCTATTATTGGAATTGGCGGAGGAGCTGCATTGGATGTTGCCCGGGCCATTGCATTGAGAATTCATCACAGAGAAGATTTATTTGTTTACGACGATCTTATCGGCGGCGACGTATACGTAACGAACGATGTTCCTCATTTTATAACCATACCCACTACAGCTGGAACAGGTAGTGAAGTCGGCAGAAGCGCAATCATTGCAGATGATGAAACACATCAGAAAAAAATTCTGTTCTCTCCTAAGCTGCTAGCTAGAATAATATTTGCCGACCCGATGTTAACGATGGATCTTCCTCCTGCAGTAACGGCTGCAACGGGAATGGATGCTTTGACTCATAACATGGAAGCTTTTCTGGCTAAAATGGATCACCCATTATGTGAAGGCATTGCGTTGGAAGGAATTCGGTTGATTCATGAATCCATTGAAACGGCAGTCAACAAACCTGATTTAAAATCTCGAAGCAATATGCTCATAGCATCCTTAATGGGAGCTGTTGCGTTTCAAAAAGGATTGGGCGTTGTCCACTCGTTAGCCCATCCCCTATCTTCTTTATTGGACACCCATCACGGCCTAGCCAATGCTGTAAATCTTCCATATGGAATGGAATTCAATATTTCAGGCTGCGAAGAAAAGTTTAGGCGAATAGCAAGAACCTTAAACTTAAAAGAAGAAACTGGAAATGCAGTCGTGAATTACTTATTTGAATTAAACAGCAAAATCAATATTCCCCACCGCTTGCGTGATATTGGTGTCAAAAAAGAACACATCGAAACCCTAAGTGATTTAGCCATAAATGATTTTGCTCACCCCAATAATCCAAAGCCCGTCAGTCGAAACGACTTTAAGCTGCTCTACACAAAAGCACTTTAAAAAAACCTTATGCAGATCATCAATCCCGCTACTGAAGAAGTCATAACTCAGCTAGAAGAAGACAATCGAGAATCGCTACATGAGAAATATCGTTTACTTCAATCTGGACAAAAAAATTGGGCTCAAGTAACGTTACAGGAAAGAATTGCAATCATTGCAAGATATCATCAATTGTTGCAAGATGAAATTGAGGTTTTGGCTCAAACACTAACAGATGAGGTAGGCAAGCCACTGCAACAATCGAGAAATGAGGTAAATGGATCGAGAGCACGTATCGAATGGATGGTGAATCATGCAGAAGAATACCTGATGGATGAGATCATGTCAGAGTCACAGGGACTTACAGAATTGATTCGTTACGAGCCCTTGGGTGTAATAGGAAATATTTCAGCATGGAATTATCCCTATTTGGTTGGGACCAATGTCTTTATTCCAGCCTTGCTTGCTGGAAATGCTGTGTTGTATAAACCATCTGAATATGCAAGCTTAACGGGATTGCATATTGAAAGACTATTGAAAAAAGCAGGAGTCCCGAGTGATGTTTTCCAAATTGCCATCGGTGGTGCTGATGTTGGTGAGGTAATGCTTGACCTTCCCTTGGATGGATATTATTTCACGGGTTCGTATAAAACAGGAAAATACATATACGAAAGAGTAGCAACGAAAATGATTCCCTGCCAATGTGAATTGGGAGGAAAAGATCCTTTGTATGTATGCGATGATATCAGTGATATAAAATCAGTAGCTGCCGGAACAGCTGATGGCGCTTTTTACAACAACGGACAAAG
>JAULVY010000047.1:0-6486 GCA_032110825.1 Chitinophagaceae bacterium
TTTTAACAGGGTACAACCAAGATGGAAATGTTTCTTGCATCAGAAGTTTGAAGGCCATATCTGTTTTGCCAAAACGAGTAAGTACCTCGCACAAATAGGGTGTTCCCAAAAACCCGGTTGAAAGATGATTGCCATACGAACGAATGTTCTCCTCTAATCGATCTGCCGTTGGTATTCTCAGTATTTCAGGAAGCATATCAAAATTAAGTGCCAATACATATGCAGTTTGAGTCCCCGAAACCAATCGTCCAGAAGGTGTAACGTATTCACGAACAAAAGCTTCTTTAATCTTTTTCAAACGATTCTGATGGTACTCCAACTCCTCTTTTTTACCCAATACTTCGGCAGCATTGATCAACAACTGAGTAGAATGCGCATAAAAACACTGTGCAATCAAATATTTATCTGTTACAGCGGCCCTGCCGTCGTTGTCGTCAAACGGTCTGTAAAATAACCAATCCCCGAAATGGAACCCCACATTCCACAAATCATTTTTTGCATTCTCTTCCATAAACCTCACCCAATTTTTCATGGAATTGAATTGTGTTTCCAAAACGCGTTTGTCGCCATACACCAAATACAAATCCCAGGGGATAATGGTGGCAACATCTGCCCATCCTGCTGAACCTGCTGCGGTTTTACCCAACACATTTGGGATTACGTGTGGAACACTTCCTGTTGGCAATTGATCGGCTTCCACATCGCGAAGCCACTTGGTAAAGAAACTATGGGTTCTAAAATTAAATGTTGCAGTTCGAGAAAAAGCCTGCGCATCACCTGTCCACCCCAAACGCTCATCGCGCTGCGGGCAATCGGTGGGTACATCTAAGAAGTTCCCTCTTTGTCCCCATTGAATGTTGTGCTGCAGTTGATTGATTAATGGATTTGAACTGGTAAATGTTCCAACGGGGTCCATATCGGAATACAGAGTAACAGCTGTAAATTGAGATGGATCAATATCTTCATTTATGCCTTCAATCTTAATATATCGAAACCCATAAAACGTAAAATGAGGCTCAAACTCTTCAACTCCATTTCCACTTAAAATATACTTGGCAGTGGTTTTAGCAGCCCTCATGTTTTCCGTATAAAAATTTCCGGCTTTATCCAACACCTCAGCATGCTTGATGATGATTGAATCTCCAGCTTTCCCGCTTTTCCTAACCTTCACCCAACCCACAAGGTTTTGTCCGAAGTCGAGTACCTTTTCTCCCTTCGGCGTAACCAAGTATTTGGGATTTGAAAATGTTTCATGCTTGCGAACCGGTTCATTGTAGGTTGCTAAAAGATGAGCATAGCCCTGATTCAGCACGCGTACGGAACTCCATTTTGAATCATCAAACCCAACTTCAGCCCAACCTTTTTTGTGCATGCGTGCATCGATCTCTTCCCCATCGTAAATTTCAGAGCTTTGGATGGCCCCGTACCCCGACTTCCAATTCTGATCAGATGTAAAAACAGCTTGAGATCCGTCTGTGTATTCTACATGCAATTGGAATAAAAGAGCGAGCTGATCCCCATAAATGTTGGTATTGTTTGTCCAACCCAAAGTTCCACGAAACCATCCATTACCTACCATGGCACCAATCGCATTTTTTCCTGTATTCAACATACTGCTAACGTCATATACCTGATACTGCAATCTGGTTTTGTAGCTCGTCCACCCGGGAGTCAAATATGCATCCCCTATTCGCTTACCATTCAACTGAGCTTCGTACATGCCCTGTGATGTGATATAGGCAATCGCTTTGGAAACTTTTTTGGAAATCGTTATTTCAGTTCTATAATATTGAACTTGACGTTTAGTCTTGGATTCCTCGGATCCAAATCCAATCCATTTTGCCTTCCAATCATCAGCAGAAAAAAAGGCTGTATGAAAGCGAAAGGGGGTACTCCATTCAGAAACACGACCATGATTATCCCAAACCCTTACTTGCCATTGATGCGAAGTATTAGAAACCAGCTTGGGTCCACTGTAATCAACCAAAACGGATTGATCTGAAACAACTTTACCGGAACCCCAAATCATTTTTTTCCCCTGAACAACTTTGAGTTCATATGCCTGCTGCATTGTGCTCGGCATATCGGAGGCCAACTGCCAGGTAAATCGAGGCAGCTGAACATCCATTCCCAAAGGATTGCTTTTATTTTCAATCAATGCATTTTCAATCTTCAGTTGTGCAGTTGCAAGGATTACAACCATGCAACTTAGCAAGAGCAAATAGTATTTTTTCATAACGAATTATTTTACAGCAATTACTTTTCCGGCTTGTCTATTTTCAGTTCCTGTTTTATTCTTCAGATCATCCCCCAATGTAGTTCGCGCTTCTTCTGCAAGCAATTTCAATTCGTTCACTATTTCAGGATAAAATGATTTGACATCGTGTTGTTCACCGGGATCTCTTCTAAGATCATACAACGACTCATACATCAAAACATTTTCTGGAGCATTACCAGGATATCCATCAAACCCGGGTGCTTTTCCAAGATACGAGCGAGAGGGATGTTCTAAAACCAATTTCCAATTGTCTCTCCGAACGGCTTCCAACGAATTTCTTCTATAGTAATATAAAAATGTTTTTCGAGGTGATGCATCCATATTTCCTTTTACCACTTCCCCAAGATCAACGCCATCGATTTTTCTTTCAGGCAATTTCGTTCCTGTACATGCTGCAATGGTTGGTAACAAATCGATGGTAGAAGCAAGTTGATTGGCTACAGTTCCAGCAGGAATAACCCCTTTCCATTGCATAATACAAGGCACTCGATGTCCACCTTCAAAACTGGTTCCCTTTCCTTCGCGCAAAGCACCATTGGAACCAGCATGGTTTCCAAAATTATACCAGGGACCATTATCGCTTGTAAATATGACCAGCGTATTTTTATCCAACCCTTCTTCCTGCAAAACTTTTAAAATTCGACCAACATTTTGATCAACTTCTTGAATCATATCACCGTACAATCCTTGTTTGCTTTTACCCAAAAATTTTGGTGAAGCAGAGATGGGAACATGCGGCATGGGATGTGGGATGTACGCAAAAAATGGCTTGGATTTATTCTTGCGTATAAATTGAATGGCTGCATCGGTTAATTTTTCTGTGAGCAAGCCCTGTTCTTCCAATGTTTCAATCGTATCGATTGGAGTATTGTTTCTAATTAAAGGAAGTGGCGGATACTGAGTTTTGATACTGCCTTTTTGTGCCGGTTTCCCATCATAATGCACAGGCCACATATCATTGGAATATGGAATACCCAGGTATTCATCAAAGCCATGACTTAATGGCAAAAATTCTTTGGTATCTCCCAAATGCCATTTTCCGAAAATACCGGTCGCATAATTTTTCTGCTTCAATAATTCTGCTATCGTTGTTTCTTCGTGGGCCAAAGCAGTAGAAGATCCAGGGCCAAACGCTCCAGAAATTCCGATCCTATTCGGATAACACCCTGTTAAAAGCGCAGCTCTTGACGCACTGCAAACTGCTTGTGCCGAGAGAAAATTAGTGAACCGCATTCCATTGGCGGCCATCTTATCCAAATTAGGAGTTCGATAATCCAATGCCCCATAAGATGATAAATCTCCATATCCCATATCGTCCATAAAAATGATGATGATATTGGGACTTTTCACTAGGGGTTCAAGGGGGGTAGAAAATGCCATGGCCATGAACGGCAGTGCGAGTAGAATTTTTTTCATGTTGATTGCAATCGGGGTTGAGAAATGAATTTAATAAAAAAACTTCAGAGCATAAAAAAGGCGGGGATCAACCCGCCTTTTTTCTTGAAGCCATTTTATTTTATTCAGGTAACATGATGTGTGTTACACCCATACTGTTGCAAAGCTGATTGAACGCTGCAATATCACCTGCCAACAACTGATCCATCTCGTTTTTATATTTTAACCATTGCTGATGCAGTTCTTCATACCTCGCTTGTTGACCTTTCGTTACGTAGGGTACCGTTGAATTCAATTCACCATGAACGAAAATGATATTCGCACTGAGCTTGTTCACAAAATTGATCACATCATCGTAAGCTTGGCTTTTAGGCTGAATCAAACTTTCTTCCCAAGCTTTAATTTTTTGTAGCAACAATTTTGCCGAACTCACAACCGGAGCTTTGGCAGGATCGTTTTCAACCAATTCCGACAACTCTTTGATTTGTTTAGTCACGCCTCTCATCCGTGTTACTGCAACATGAATATCCGTAACATCTTTTTCCAATGACTTAAGCAAAACATCTTGTTGAGCAAAATCCTGAGCCGCAACATTGATTCTTGGATCAGATTGAATCAACAACGAAGTTGAGCTTTCAACACCGTCAATCTTCAATACAACCTGATACATTCCGGGAGCTACCTTACCACCGTTGTAGCTGCCTTCAATATACACTTCGTCGATAGTGGGCATGCCTTGTCTCCTCAGATTCCATACAAAGCGATTCAATCCCTTTTTAACCGATAATACCGGTTCATTGCGGTAACTGTTATTGGATTTACTTTGAACAGCTTTGTTGCTAATTGCTCTTACCACATTTCCTTTTTCATCTCTGATCTCCAACACAAGTGATTTAATTGAATCGGCTTGTTCTGGCAAATGATAATACATAACAGCACCTGTTGCAGGATTTGCCCCTGTTGTTACAGGAAACTTTTCTTTTAGCTCACTGTTATCAAACATGCTATATCCGGAAACTCGGAATGTCTCCTGAACAGGAAGTAATTTGGGCTTATCAAAACTGGTAGGGTCAAAACTGCGAATGGGCTGCAACTCGTCCAAAATCCAAAAGCCTCTCCCCTGCGTTGCAGCAATAAGGTTTCCTTTGTGAACCCTTAGGTCTGTAATGGGAGTTACAGGAAGATTTCGCTGAAAAGAAGTCCAAGATCCTCCATCATTGTAAGAAATATATAAACCTGTTTCTGTTCCTGCAAACAGCAAACCTTTTCTTCTTTCATCCTCACGTACAACACGCAAAAATGCACCGTACGGAATACCCGTTACAATCTTTGTCCAGGTTGCTCCATAGTCACTCGACTTATACGCAAATGGAGTAAAATCATTGAATTTGTATTTATTGGCTGCCACATATACTGTTCCAGGATCGTGAGGAGAAACCTCAATGGCATTGATAAGTGCTTCGCCAAGATCTTTGGGTGTTATATTGATCCACGTATTACCTCCATCACGGGTAACATGAACCAATCCATCATCACTTCCCGTATAAATAACACCTCTCTCTTTAGCAGATTCAGCAACATAACTGATGGTGCAGTAATTCTCGCCACCAGCGCCTTCGTTTGTATACGGAAATCCGCTGATCCCCATTTTGGTTGTATCGTGTGTTGTAAGATCAGAAGAAATGGCTTCCCAAGATTTCCCCATATCCGTTGTTTTAAACAACCGGTTGCCCGCATGATAGAAAACATTTTTATCATGCTTGGAATACAAAATAGGTGCATTCCAATTGAAACGATAGGTCATGTCTTTGGGCTGCAATGCCTGATATTGAACGGGATACTCCATCACTCCTACACCTTCACCAGTGCCTGCATCCAACAATTCAATGGTACCCTGATAACTTCCTCCCATCACATACCTGGGATTGTTGGGATCAAAAGCTAAAAATGCAGATTCACCTCCAGCAGAATAAGTCCATTGCCTTTCGGTAACAGAAGAACCCATGGTATTTCGACTTGCAATTTTAACAGAGGTATTGTCCTGTTGACCTGCATAAATATTATAAGGGAAAAGATTATCTACATTGATTCTATAAAACTGAGCAGTAGGCTGGTTGTTTTGTTGCGACCAAAACTTACCTCCATTGAATGTAACTGCAGCACCACCATCATTGGCAACAATCATATTCTGATTGTTCTCGGGATTGATCCATAATTGATGATAGTCGCCATGCGTACCCGAAAGATTACTCCATGTTTTTCCCCCGTCTGTTGATTTCAATCCGGCTGCTCCCAATACATAAACTGTATTTTCATGAACAGGATCTGCAAAGACCTCTATATAATACCAAGCCCTTGAAATCAAAGCATGTTCCTTGCTGATACGATTCCAATTGTCACCACCATCATTAGATACAAATAATCCACCTTGCTCTTTCTGTGTATCACTTTCCACCAATGCATATACTTTATTTGAGTTTGCCTTAGAAACAGATACGGCCATTTTACCCAACTCCTTGGGTAATCCGTTTTGAATTTTAAACCAAGTCTCACCACCATCTGTACTTTTATACAATCCGCTTCCTTTTCCTCCGCTCTGAACAGCCCATGGCAAACGGCGATGATCCCACAGGGCTGCATATAAAATACGCGGATTGTTCATGTCCATATTCAAATCCGAACATCCGGTATTCTCATCTACATACAAAACATTCTTCCAGGTCTTCCCTCCATCTTCAGATTTATAAATTCCTCTTTCTTTGGATGGTCCATTGAGTGCTCCTTGAGCAGCTACATATACAACATCCGGATTT
>JAULVY010000048.1:0-4928 GCA_032110825.1 Chitinophagaceae bacterium
GCTCATAACTTCTGGTACTTCAATTTGCATTTTGAATGCCATTTCGTATTGAGAAATGCGAGATAGGATTTCCGGATCTTGGTATTGCTCAAACGACAATTGATTCACTTCATTGATGGCTTCAATCGATGCTTTTCGAAGATCACGATTGAATCCATTGGGATCTTTTAAAAATAAAACAGGATCACCTTCTGATCTACATTGTACACCCTGATATAACGAAGGTAGGAAGCCGCTTCCCCAAACACTTTTTCCTGCATCTGGGTTTCTTCCTCCTGAAGTGAGTACAACAAATCCCGGTAAATTGCTGTTTTCGGATCCCAAACCATATGTTACCCACGAACCCATGCTGGGTCTTCCAAGCCGTGGTGTTCCGCAATGCATGAGCAATTGTGCAGGCGCATGATTGAATTGGTCCGTATTCACTGCTTTTAAAATGGTTACATCATCAACTACTTGTTGAAAATGGGGGAGATTATCCGATAACCACAATCCACTTTCGCCGTATTGTTTGAAACCTGTTTGTGGACCTAATAATTTGGGCACACCACGAATGAAAGCAAATTTTTTACCTTGTATAAAAGAGTCTGGACAATCAAGTCCATCCATTTTTTGTAATTCCGGTTTGTAGTCAAACATTTCCAATTGAGATGGAGCACCTGCCATATGAAGAAAAATGACTGATTTTGCTTTTCCTTGAAAATGCGGAGTCAAATTATTCATTATAGCATCTGCATTTCGATCTTTACCTCCAATTAAATTGCAGGCGTCAAGCATACCTCCCAAAGCCATCAACCCCATTCCTGTTCTGCATTTATTTAAAAAATGCCTCCTGGTTTGGAAGTTTAGAACAGCGCGTTTGGCTTCGTGTAAAATAGTATTCTTGCTCATGGATTAATTTTTGGTAATGACTTCATCCAAATTCAAAATAGCATTGGTTACTACTGATAAGGCAGCAAATTCTTTTTGATAGGGAGTGGTTAGAGAATCTGAAAGCATGGATTTAATTCTACTAGTATCCTTACCTAAATTTTGAAGAGTAGACGTATAAAGTGAAATCAAAATCTTTTCTTTTTCAGGATGAATAGGGTGCCCAGTAGCCCACTCGTACCCTTTAGCAATTCGCTGATTGATTTTTGAATTCTTATCTGTCATTAATTTTTTTGCCAATTGCACCGATAAATCCCAGTAGGTTGAATCGTTCAATAGTGTTAAGGCTTGCAATGGAGTATTGGTGCTGATTCTGCGAGTCAAGCACACTTCTCTAGCAGATCCGTCAAACGTAATCATAGAAGGGTAGGGACCTGTTCGTTTCCAATACGTATAGATTCCTCTTCTGTATTGATCTTCGCCTTCACTTTGCTTCCATTTTCGTTCATCGTAAGGAGATGACCAAATCCCTTCTGGTTGATAGGGCATTACACTAGGGCCATACATTTTGCTACTCAACATCCCGGATATGGCCAAGGCTTGATCACGAATTTGCTCTGCAGTTAAACGAACCCGAGGTGCATGAGCGTAATATTTATTAAGCGGATCTTTCTCTTTTGCTTCTTTGCTTACAGTAGAACTTTGGCGGTACGTGGCCGATATCACTATACGCTTAAGCAGTTTTTTAATACTCCAACCATCTTCGTTCATAAATTGATACGATATGAAATCCAGTAGATCTTGATGTGTAGGAGTTCCACCTTGTGAGCCCAAATCCTCCAACGTTTCTACTATTCCTTGTCCATACAATTGCTCCCAAATGCGGTTAACCATGGTTCTCGCTGTAAGGGGATTCTTTTTATCAGTCATCCAGCGTGCCAAGTCCATTCTATTTTTAGGATTGGCTGTAATGGTAGTTGCAAAAACTGAAGGTATTCCAGGTTCTACTATGTTGGTTTTTAGCAACCAATTTCCTCTTTCAAAAACATAGGTTGGTCGCTTCATGTTAGTAGGATTATCCAACATGATGGGTGTGAAATCAGCTTCGGGTTTATTGAGTAAGTTTAAAAACAGGTTCTCATAATACGGTGATGGTGCATCAGCTACTTTAGGAAACTCAGGGGTAAAAGCAAACCAGTCAAAAACAACTCCATTGTCTTCTGGCTTTTTTAATAATGGGCTATTGAATCGAAAATAAAGATCGTGCTTATTGGAAATAGGATTTTGAATTTTAACCTTGATTAAATTCCATCCATCTTTTGTTTGATTTAACGGAATCGTTGCGATTGGCTTTGCATCAGGATGATCTGGATGAATCGTTAGTATGCCTTTATCGATAGGTGAACGAAAACGCATCACTATATTTTCATACCCGGTGAAATCAATATTTTTAAACCGAGCGAGAGACTGTTTACGCATCCTTAGAAATTTTGTGTCTTCAAGAGCTGAATTGACCATGGAGTCTGCAATTATGCTATTGATACAAAATTGTCCAGTTTTAAGTAATCGTTTAAAGTATTCAATCTGAGTTGCATTGCCATGGCCACCAATGAACTGCATAACAGAGTCGAACTGCAGTTTGCTTTTGTTTTTGAATTCACGTAAGAGTGGATATTCATCGTATGTATCTTCATCTCTTGAGTTATTGAAAAACGCCATGAATTTATAGTATTCATCATGGCGAATGGGGTCGTAGGGATGACTATGGCATTGTACACAGGAGAAGCTTGTCCCCATGAGTGTTTCCCAAGTTGTATTTACGCGATCAATAATAGCAGCTGTTCGGTATTCTTCATTATCTGTACCGCCTTCGTCGTTTGTCATGGTATTGCGGTGGTATGCAGTGGCAATAAATTGTTCATCGCTTGGATTGGGAAGCAAATCACCGGCTAGTTGTTCAATCAAGAACTGATCGTAAGGCATATCTCTGTTAAATGCCTGTATCAGCCAATCGCGGTATCGCCATATATCTCGAATATAATCGCGTTCATATCCTTTGGTGTCGGCGTATCTGGATAAATCCATCCACAAAGCTGTCCATCGTTCTCCGTATCGAGGTGAATTCAATAAGGAGTCGACCAGATTTTCATATGCCTTAGGAGAATCATCTTGCAGATAGGCGGTAGCTATATTTTCGGGCGCTTTGGTTCCTATAAGATCCAAAGACAATCGCCTGAGTAAGGTGCGTTTATCAGCTTCTTCAGTTCGAGTCAGATTAAGGTCGTTTAATTTCTCATCGATGAAACGATCGATTTCATTGTTTTGTTTTTTGGTGAACCAACCAAACCATGGATTACTTGGTAGTGAAGGCAATTGAACGGGTCGGTAGGCCCAATGCAGGTCAAAACGAGCCCCTTCATCAATCCATCGGGTTAATATTTCTATTTCATTTTTAGAAAGTGGGGCTTCTTGGTATGGCATTCTCTCTTCGGGATCTTGGTGATACAGGCGCTTAATCATGTCGCTATTCTTTGCATCACCAGGTATGATTGCAGGATGTCCGGATTCAGTTGGTGCTATAGCTTCTTCACGGAACAAGAGACTGAAGCCTCCTTTTTTCTTGACGCCACCGTGACAAGAAATGCATTTTTGGTTCAGGATGGGTTTTACTTGAGTATTGTAGTCGATAGGATCCTGTGTAAAAAACACCCAATACAAAATGCCAAAGACTAGAATACCCGAAGTAGTTAAGAATAGCTTTGATTTAACAATATCAGTCAGACGCATCATATTAGAAATGTATGGAGTCAATTATTTTTCTCAAGGCAGAAACTTCATTTCCGTCAATTGTTATTTGTTGCAGCTGCTCGTTCATCAACTGATTTTCAAACGTCATGGATGAGGAGATTGATTTACGTGCAGATGCATGATAGGCGGGTGCTTGGGTTTTTAATGCCAAGGATTCAATATTTTCAGATTTAACACCTGAGCCCACCATAATTTTAATTCGGTTTGAGGAAAAAGATACCAGTTCTCTTAAAACATCGGATCCCTCAGGTGCTGTAGGATGCAATCCACTGGTTAATACACGGTCGCATCCCAATTCAATGAGTTGGGATAAAGCTACGATAGGATTTTGAACACGATCAAATGCTCGGTGGAATGTAATCTGCATTCCTTTGGCATGATGAATCAATTCTGCAGTCCGTTTCATATCAATAGATCCGTTGGATTGGAGCATACCAATCACCACGCCATCACACCCTAGTTCTTTACAGGCTTTTATATCTCGTATCATGGACTGAAATTCATGATCGGTATAAAGAAAATCGCCACCGCGGGGACGAATGATAGGGAAGAGCTGAATAGAGGTTATTTTTCGAGCAGTTTCGATCATGCCAATGGATGGGGTAGTACCCCCCTCGTGTGGATTGGCGCATAGCTCAATGCGATCTGCCCCATTTTTTTCGGCAATGGTGCAAGAGGTTAGGTCAAATGCTATGACTTCAAGTTCCAATTTCATATCAATTGAAATAGCTTGCTGAAGGGATAACTACTTCTTCCTTTGCAGATTTCACTGCAAATGAGAATCCTTTTTGAAGCGCAAAAGCTCCATAATTACCAAATTTGTCGATGGCCAGAAAGCCAATTTGAATGTTTTTTGCCTTATTTAAATCGCGTTTAGCGATACGTTCCACAACTTTTTTACAGGCTTCCTGTGGTGAATTTCCTTGTCGCATATATTCTACAACCAAATGAGAACCAACGCATCTGATCACTTCTTCTCCAACTCCAGTTGAGGTAGCAGCACCTACTTCACCGTCAACAAAAAGTCCGGCTCCAATTACTGGAGAGTCACCAACTCGACCATGCATTTTAAAAGCCATACCGCTGGTAGTGCAACCGCCGCTGAGGTTTCCGGAATTATCAAGGGCAAGCATGCCAATGGTATCGTGATTATCTATACTGCCTGGGAACATACCAGGTAATGGCTCTTGATAGGATTTGTTTTCAATATTGATAACTGGCTTGTATTCAGCTTTTTTTAGCCATTCTTT
>JAULVY010000049.1:0-978 GCA_032110825.1 Chitinophagaceae bacterium
GGGTGTTGAAGGAATTGCGGATCGATATGGGGTCAGGCCGACAGATGAATCGATTGCTTCAAGGCGATGTGGGAAGTGGAAAAACCATTGTGGCGTTGATGGCGATGCTCATCGCAATCGACAATGGGTACCAAGCTTGCATCATGGCACCTACAGAAATTTTGGCAAAGCAACATGCAGACCAATTTACCTCTTTGATGGAACCCTTGGGTATTGATGTAGTCTTGCTCACCGGTTCAACTAAAACAGCGGAGCGAAAGAAAATTTTGCAGTCCATTGAATCGGGTGATGTAAAAATCGTTGTGGGAACACATGCTTTGATTGAAGATACCGTTGTGTTTAAGAATCTTGGATTAGCGGTGATTGATGAGCAGCACAAATTTGGAGTTGCACAACGGGCAAAACTTTGGAAAAAAAATACCATACCTCCACACATGCTGGTTATGACGGCCACTCCAATTCCCCGAACGTTGGCTATGACGGCCTATGGTGATTTGGATTACAGTGTAATTGATGAACTGCCGCCAGGAAGGACACCCATTCTTACCGTTCACCGGTTGGATGATGCGCGTCCGCAGGTTATGGATTTTATAAAGTCAGAAATTTCTCTTGGGCGGCAGATCTATTTTATTTTTCCTTTGATTGAAGAAAGTGAAAAATTACAATACGAGGATTTGATGAGAGGGTATGAAAATGTGAAGTCGTGGTTTCCTGAACCTCGCTATTGGATCAGTATGGTTCATGGCAGAATGCCCTCGGATCAAAAAGAAACCAACATGAGGAGATTTGTGAAGAATGAAACTCAGATTATGGTGAGTACCACGGTTATTGAAGTTGGTGTAAACGTTCCCAATGCAACCGTTATGGTTATTGAAAGTGCTGAAAAATTTGGATTGAGCCAGTTGCACCAGCTTCGGGGAAGGGTAGGCAGGGGTAGTGAAAAAAGTTATTGCATTTTGCTTACGGGAAGTCAAGTTG
>JAULVY010000049.1:988-7106 GCA_032110825.1 Chitinophagaceae bacterium
AAAAGAGAGAATGTCTGTGATGTGCTCAACGCACGATGGGTTTAAAATAGCTGAAAAAGATTTGGAGTTAAGAGGCCCTGGAGATATTCAAGGAACAAGACAGAGTGGTGCATTGAACTTTCGGCTTGCAGATATTGTTGAAGACAGAGATTTGTTGGAATTGGCAAAGGTCTGTGCTGAAAAACTACTTGTAGAAGATTCGGAGTTGAAAAAGCAGGAAAATGCAGCTTTGGGACAATTTTTACAGGTTGAAAAAGGGAGCACACATTGGGGTCGAATATCTTAACATATTAACAACTCATAAGGCATTAAACTGCTACATTTACGGAAGGTCAAAACACCATGAGAACTGCGAGGCAAGCCATACTTTTTTTACTTATTCTGCTTTCGATTCATCGTGTCCATTCTCAATCATTTTATGCGATCGATTTTGTTGAAAACAAAGGGCAATGGAATGGAAATTTCAATTATAAAAGTGTTGTTGGGAATGGCGCTATTTTCATTCGGCAGCAAGGGTATACCGTTTTGAAAAATCATCCGGATGATTACGAAAAAGTAATGCGTCATATTCATGGACATTCCGATGGAAAAATTACACAACCTGTTAAAACCACTTCATTGGTTGAAGATCAGCAAGGATCTACTTCTGATTTCCAACCGGTAAAAGTTAGACAACATGCATACGATGTGAAATTTTTTGGGAGCAGTTCTGTTGCGCAATTTGTTTCTGAAAAACCAACGGGAGAAAAAGCCAATTATTTTTTAGGTAATGATCCAGCTAAATGGCAGATCAATGTTCTCAGCTTTGGAGTTGTTACAGCAAAAAATTTGTATCCCGGTGTTGATATTAAATATTATTCCAATGGAGATAAGTTAAAATACGATTTGATTGTTCAACCTGGAGCAAATCCTTCGGCTATCGTATTGCAATATGAAGGGGTTGATAAGCTTTCCTTGAAGGAGGGGCATTTGGTAGTAACAACTTCAGTTGGCGAATCCAAAGAACTTCCACCGTATGCGTATCAAATTATAAATGGCTACAAAAAAGAAGTTGCTTGCTCTTATGATGTTAAGGGCAACCAGGTCCGTTTTAAAATCAACCAATATGATCCTACCGCTGCATTGATCATAGATCCTGTTCTTATATTTTCAACATATACAGGCAGCAGAAGCAGTAACTGGGGTTTCACTGCTGCACCCGGACCCGACGGTAGTTTGTATGCTGGTGGGATTGTTTTTGGAAATAGCTATCCTCTATCCTTGGGAGCATTTCAAACTGTATTTGGTGGTGGTATTGGACAAGGCACCAGTATCAGCGGAGTGGATGTTGGACTCACTAGGTTTAGTCCAGATGGAAGAAGCCGAGTTTTTTCAACCTATTTAGGTGGAAGTGGAGATGAATTTCCGCACAGCATTTATGTAGACCCTTTTGGCAATCCGGTTATTTTGGGAAGAACCACTTCTGGTAATTTTCCAAGAAGAAACAACAACAAGTTTGGTCCACTTGGAGGTACTGATATATTTGTGACCAAATTGAGCGCAGATGGCACAACGATGATCGGAGGAATTGTGATTGGTGGTGGAGGTATTGATGGTGCCAATATTGATCCAGCTATTAGTCCGGGTCCAAAATCTATTCTGTACAATTATGGTGACAATGCGAGAAGTGAAGTCATCTTGGATCGCAACAACAACGTATACATTGCAGCAAGTACAACATCTCAAGATTTTCCGACCTTCAATGCCAGTCAGACCAATATAGGGGGAAATCAGGATGGGGTCGTTGTGAAATTGAGTCCGGATTTATCTACCATATTGTTCTCAACTTTTCTTGGTGGTTCGGAAGACGATGCTGCATTTGTGCTCGCTTTAAATCCGCTTAACAATGATATTTACGTTGCTGGCGCAACGCGTAGTGGAAATTTTCCTGGAAATAAATCAGGTACCATTCAACCAACTTCTCAAGGTGGTATCGATGGATTTGTTACGGTATTTAGCAATACAGGTGCAAGGGGTATTGGAACTTATTTAGGTACAACGTCAACGGATATTGTTTATGGTATTCAGTTTGATACAAAGGGGTTTCCGTATGTGATGGGTATTAGCTTGGGAAGCTGGCCGGTTCGTAATGCAACGTTTAGCAATCCTGGATCACGACAATTCATATCCAAGTTAAAGCCGGATTTAACAGACTATATCTATTCAACTGTTTACGGAACACCTGCTGTTCTTCCTAACATATCGCCAGTGGCATTCTTGGTTGATCGTTGCGAAAATGTTTATGTATCGGGATGGGGAGGAAAGCTGAACCTCTGTTACAATGGAGCATTTGATTCTAAAACAATTGGTACAGGCGGTATGCCTTTGGCGGGGAATCCGATTCAGAATTACACCGACAATAAAGATTTTTACTTTTTTGTTTTAGAAAAAGATGCAGTACGTCAGTTATACGGTTCGTTTTTTGGTCAGCAAGGCGGTGAAGGTGATCACGTAGATGGAGGCACATCGCGATTTGACAACAAGGGAGCTATTTATCAAGCAGTTTGTGCAAACTGCGGGGGTACTAATATTTGCTCGCGCGATCCCATTCGCAGACCTATGATTATTACTCCTGGTGTGGTAGCGCCAACTAATGGAGCTTTGGGTTCAGGCGGAGCAGGGGAATGTAACCTGGCAGCATTCAAAATCAATTTTGAATTTGATGGCGTTAAAGCAGGAGCACAATCCATCATTAACGGTGTAGTAAACGATACTGCGGGATGTGTTCCGCTTACGGTTGATTTTACAGATAGTATTGCCGTTGGAAAGACATATGAATGGTATTTTGGCGATGGCTCTCCTGTAGTAAGTGGAACCGATCCTAGACAAACGTATACGTTTGATCAACCCGGTGATTATCGTGTTCGATTGATTTCGATTGATGGAGATCGTTGCATACCTCGCGATACTTCCTATGTTACTATTCGCGTGAGAACGGATGAGGCTATCTTGAGTGTAATTGGACAAAAACTTCCTCCTTGTGATGGGTTTACGTATCGATTCATCAATAATTCTACGTCTCCAGCCAATAAGCCGTTTACCGATACATCATTTATTTGGGACTTTGGCGATAATTCACCATTGGTGAAAACGGGAAGAGACAATATTGATCACGCTTTCCCAGGTGTAGGAACATACAAGGTTCGCGTATTTCTCAATGATACTTCCTATTGCAATGCCTATGATATAAAAGAATTTACCGTTTACATCTCACCACTGGTTAAGGCATCATTTACGACTCCTGTGATTGGTTGTTTGCCGTATTCTGCTGAGTTTAAAAATACAAGTGTAGCTGGAATTATTTTCAATTGGAATTTTGGTGACGGTAGCACGTATACGGGGCGAAACCCTCCTCCGCATTTGTATGCAACACAAGGAGATTTCGTAGTAAGCTTGACTGCAATAGATCCGGGAACCTGTAATGTTTCGGATACGTATACGTTTACGATATCGACAAAGCCGAAACCTACAGCAGCGTTTAGTTATATCCCTGACCCACCTCAAGAAAATGTGCCTACTCAGTTTATCAATCGATCAACTGGAGCAATTCGTTACTATTGGGATTTTGGGGATGGCGATACATCGCGCTTGGATAATCCCTTGCATTTTTATCAGCGTACAGATGTGTTTACTGCATATCTGGTGGCCTACAATGCATTTGGATGCACAGATACTGCGTTTGCCAATGTTTCAACTCTTATCAAACCACTGGTGGATGTGCCCAATGCATTTACACCCAATGGCGATGGTAAGAATGATAAAATATTTGTGAGAGGATTCGGAATTGACCTGATGAACTTTAAGATTTACAATCGATTGGGACAGGTTGTTTTTGAGTCAGCAAGCCCCTCGTTTGGATGGGACGGTACTTTCAAGGGGGTTCCGCAGCCCATGGATGCGTATGCGTATACGTTGATTGTACAATTTGGGGATGGGACCACTGCAACTAAAAAAGGAGATATTACGTTAATTAGATAGAAATGCCGAAGAAGTTCACTATATCGATTCTTTTCTTATTTATGAATGCGATGCTCTTGCAAATATCGGCGCAGGATCTGCATTTCTCTCAGTTTTTCAATTCACCTCTTTCAACCAACCCTGCTAATACCGGGTTCATTCCAACCTCTGATTACAGATTGGGAGCGCATTACCGTGAGCAATGGGCGTCTATACCGGTACCCTACAAGACCATCAGTGTGTATGGAGATTTTCAATTTATGCGGGATCGATTTAGAAGCGGCTGGATGGGATTGGGTGGAATGATTTTACAAGACGTTGCGGGATCTGGTAATCTTCGATCTACAAAGGCTTACGCATCGGTTGCTTACCATCAGATGTTGGGTAATACGGGATTGTTGTCTGCTGGTTTTAATTTGGGGTATGCCGGAAAGCAAATCAATGAAACCAAATTGACATTTGACAATCAGTGGAACGGTAGGTTTTTTGATGCGAGTATTCCCAGTGGAGAATTATTTTTAAACAACTCCATAGGGTATTTTGATATGCAGGCAGGATTAAACTATGCTTATTTCCCTTCTGATAATGTATATCTTCATGGCGGATTCAGTATGCATCACCTCAACAGGCCGCGTGAATCTTTTTTTGGAGATATTCCAGGATACGATAATACAATCAAGCCGCGATCTATATTTTTTGCGGATGCAATGATAAAAGTGAACAATTCCATCATCGTATCACCTTCTTTGTATTTCAGTCAACAAGCAAAAGCATCTGAGTTTGTAGGTGGGGTCCAATTCAATTATAATATTTTCAATGCCGGCGAGCAGCAGTTGATTGGAGGTATGTTTTTTAGACCCGGCGATTCATATATCCCAATGATTGGCTATCAATGGAGGAATTTCAAATTCATGTTCAGTTACGATGCCACTTCTTCTCAGTTGAAAAATTTCAACAATTCACGAGGTGCAACCGAAATGTATTTGCAATACGACGGTATATATGCCGATATGTTTGCTGGGGGAAGACAAAGCATGTGCCCACGCTTTAATTAAATCAATTGCCAAAAGATTTGCACAAAGAATTAACGAGAGAAACAGGATTATCATGTTGTTCTAATCGATTCCAAACTTGATCGTGCAAAAATTCTTCTTTTTCAAGAAACTCTAAATGTTCAATAAGGCGGGAATAAAATCCACCTGAATTGAGAATGAATATTTTTTTATTATGAATACTCAGCTGATTCCAGGTAAGCATTTCAAAAAACTCATCTAAAGTTCCAAATCCTCCGGGTAAAACTATTCCGGCATCACCCATTTCATACATGGTTTTTTTTCGTTGATGCATATCGGACGTGATGATTAATTCTGTCAATCCTTCGTGCTGGTGCTCGCGATTAATCAATACTTCTGGAATTATTCCGGTTACTTTAGATCCTTTTATTAGAGCATGATTGGCGAGAACGCCCATCAACCCTTTATACGAGCCCCCATAGACGATGTCTATGTTATTTTCTCCTAAAAGATTACCGAGTGTAGCAACATGGTCTGAGTATACAGTTTTTGCTCCAGATTTTGATCCACAGAAAACTGCTACTCTTTTTCTAGGAGGTGAGGACATTGCTATTTTTTTTTGTAATCTCCTCTTTTCCAAGATCGAATAAATTCACCCCAAGCAAAGGGATTGAAAATATTCATGGGAGGTGTCTGCCCTGTATAGTAATAGCGTTGTGCACTTCTAGCCAAGCTCATATTAACAGCCTCTCTTCCATCATTAGGCAGTGTTCTCATCAATATTCTGCGCGTGGCCATATCTGTATTTTTTCTGGCAATTTCTATGTTGTCGTCTGGCACCTCTGTTCCTACAAAATCACGTTCAAATTGTTCTCGTGTTGGGCGGGGTTTGATAATAGCTGCAGGAAGAAATGCCGTGTCATTGATCATCAGCTGAATCATGCTGAATTGATTGCCTTGCATTTCAGTTGGAATTTTGGTGATTTTATTTTTAAATCCGATGCAGCTGAATTCAATTTCATCGCCTTTGAGCACTACAATTGAAAATACACCTTGATTGTTGGATAGAGTTCCCCTCCCGGTTCCTTTTACAACAATACTTACCAAAG
>JAULVY010000050.1:0-4429 GCA_032110825.1 Chitinophagaceae bacterium
CTGTAAATAGCAAACGATAACATACGATCATCAGCTCATTCAGAGAAATAAGGCGCCCTAAAATTCCAGTTAAACCGGCTAATAGTACCGCCCCATGTAACTGCAAGTAGGCTTTACGCATGGTTTAGTTCATCGATTGCGCGGAACGATAATCGGTTGTTGAAGCATATTTTCTGAGCCGCCAAACACCTACTACCCCTTCTTTAATAATGCCTTTGTTCATCTTAGAGCTACCCCGCGTACGATCCTGAAATACAATAGGCACCTCCTTGATGCAAAATCCTAATTGCCAAGCCGCATATTTCATTTCAATTTGAAAAGCATAGCCAACAAACCGAATTCTGTCGAGATTAATTTCAGCCAGCACAGCTGCCCTATAACATACAAATCCAGCAGTGGGATCCTGTACACGCATTTTAGTGAGAATACGGGTATATAAAGAGGCGCCCTTCGATAACAAAATGCGTGAGAAAGGCCAATTGACTACTCCACCACCCCTCACATACCTAGAACCAACGGCAAGATCAGCATTTTCAAATGCGCAAGCATTGTACAAATGAATTAAGTCATTTGGATTATGAGAGAAATCTGCATCCATCTCAAAAATAAAAGCATAATTCTTTTTCAGAGCCCACCTAAATCCGTGAATATAAGCCGTGCCAAGCCCCCCCTTTCCTTTTCGTTCTTCTAAAAACAAACGACCGGGAAAAGAAGTACTAAGATCTCTTACTAATTGAGCAGTCTGATCCGGAGAGGAATCATCAACAACTAAAACATGAAAATCACCAGCCAAGGCCAACACAGCTTGGAGAATGGAGACAATATTCTCCCTTTCGTTATAGGTTGGTATTATTACGAGCTTATCCATTTTTTCGAAGCATGGCACGAGTATAGATTTCAGTAAGCTTGTTTTTGGTATGCTGTGGAAAATCACCTTTCATCATCCAATCGTAATATTGAGGTTCAGCCCGCAAGACCTCTGCAACAGACTTCCCTTTAAACTTGCCAAAATTGAATACCTCTACTCCATTTTCCCATATGAATCGACGAGCAAAATCAATGATTGGCTCTTCACCAGTTACCTTTAGAATTGCATCGACAGAACTGCCTAATTCGGGATATCGCTTTACTTGTGCCTCTAAAATTTCAACAGTGGCCACTACATCGACCTCTGCACTGTGTGCATTCTCCAGCGTCTTTTGACAATAAAACTGATAAGCGGCAGATAATGTGCGAGGCTCCATCTTATAAAATATTTGCTGCACATCGATCAATCTTCGGCCCTTCATATCAAATTCAACCTGTGCGCGCAAAAACTCCTCCACCAAAAGGGGTATATCAAACCGGTTTGAATTATACCCTCCTAAATCACAGCCATCAAGCATTTGTTTTAATTCCTGGGCCACCTGGGAAAATGAAGGGGCATCTTTAACCATTTCATCCGTTATCCCATGCACATCGCTAGAAGCTTTTGGAATGGGCATACCGGGGTTTACCAATTTACGCTTAGTGGTTCTAGTGCCATCCGCGAGCACTTTAACAATTGCAATTTCAATTATTCGATCGGTGCCCAAATTGACACCGGTAGTTTCCAGATCAATGAAAGCCAATGGCTTGGTAAGCTGTAACATAGAAGTAAAGGTAGGATTTAGATGAGTGATTCACCTTAAATTTATTCTTAAATACCCCTTATGTCAAGTAGGGTATACCAAATTTGTTAGCTTTGCGTTCAAACTTAAAGGATGCGCAGATTTCTTTCAATGATACTGGGTCTTTTGATTCTTTCAGGAATTTTATATTCCTGTGTGGCCCCTCGAGAAGGTTGCCCAATGAATGCAGCTCCACGCACTAAATACAGAGCTTAGCAATGAACGGATATTTTAATATCCTTGCACGTTGATAAAGTTAACCAGCGACGCTGTATTCTTGAGCTTCAATTTTCTAAGAATGTTATAGCGATGCACCTCCACAGTTTTTAAAGAAATATCCAGACTTCTTGCAATTTCTTTAGAAGAAAGCCCCTCCTTAATTAGTTGTACCACCTCTATCTCCCGCTTAGACAGCATATTCATGTCTTGGTGTCCACCATCATCATCCAACTCCTGTTGAGCAACAATATTTTTAATTTCTTCACAGATGAATTTGTTGCCGGCATTAACCTCTAAAATTGCATTAACAAACTCGTCTCTCGAGGAATTTTTTGTTACATACCCCCTAGCTCCCATCTGAAACATGCGTCGCGCATAGGCTGGAAGCGCATGCATAGAAATGGCTACGACCCGCGCTTCAGGTACATCACGAAGAATAATTTTTGTTGCATCAAAACCATTCACGGGAACCATATTGATATCCATGAGTATGATATCAGGGTTCGTTTTTTTTACCAAGGATAGTGCTTGATCAATGTCACTTGTTTCACCAACAACTTCAAAACGAGGATCAGCATTTAAAATGATGGACCATGATTCACGTATTAATTTATGGTCATCGATCAAAAGAAGAGCGATCTTGCCCATAGGATAAGATTTTCAGAGGATTAAGGTATATGCAATATAATAAAAATCAGTAAACCTATCTTTGCATCACAAAAAATCAACTCTCATGCATCGATTAATTCTGCTAAGTGTTTTATTTATTATTTCCGCTACTGCAGTAGCCCAAATTGACAGCACTGAGACCTTCGACTATAGCAAATTTGGCGACGCAGAGGGTGTTAAAAGATACTGTAACCAAAAAGTAACCAATCAAACACCTACCCGCATTGTGAGCATAGGGTATGACCAGCAGTGCTCTTTTGAAATTCCAACCATTCCAGTATCCTCCATGCTTCCGGCATTTCAAGATTTTTCTGCTAAAAATCTATCTGTATTACGTGCACAGGTAAATATTCCAATAGTCTCCACCAACAAAGTTATCTGGCAGGTTGGAGCCAACTACTGGGGCAGTGGATTCAATATAGAAAACTCAGGTACCAACCTCTTTACTAAAACACTACAATCGCATTTTTTAGCAAGCGCAGGCCTGAATAGCACATTATTTAAGCCCCTCAATGAAAAGAATTTTTTGATAATCCAGGCAAGTGCTGATGTAAATGGGATATTTCCCACTTTAAAAGATGTAAATAAAAATGCACTCACATGGAGCGGGTCATTTGTCTATGGATGGAAAATTTCAGAAAAAAATATGATTGGTACTGGTATTGCTCGCACATACCGTGCAGGAAGAATACTACATGTTCCCGTATTGCTCTGGAATAAAACTTTTAATGAAAACTGGGGCATGGAATTATTGCTTCCAGCACGAGGTCACTTACGATATAATTTTTCAACATCTAGTATGTTACAAGTTGGATTTGAACTTGAGGGAAACCAATTCTGGATGAGTCTGGCCAATAGCCCCAAGGGTGAACTTTACTTGCAGCGGGGCGAACTAAAGCCTAGATTGATGTGGGATAAAAAATTAGCAGGGTTTATCTGGTTCAATGCTCAGGCCGGGCTTCGTTATAATTGGCGCTTTGATGGCATGAACCAATACAATGGCAGCAAGGATAATCAAAGGTACTTTATGAGTAAACTAGGCAATCCGCTCTACTTTTCATTTAGCTTGAACTTTGTATCGCCCTAATATCCCGAGATGACTGTTCCTTTATTTTGCTACCTGTCTAGTCCAGGTATCTGTTCGCCCAATCAAGGAAACACCAATAAAACCTCTGACCTCAATTGTGTTAGAACTTGTCATTTTGATGGTACATGAATACGTGTTTCCATTTTTCGGATCATAGATGTTCCCCTCTTCCCAATTATTTTTTTCTGCAAAACGAAAACCCCACACATTTACAAGCCCTAGGATTGGACGGGTGCGAGTTTCTTCTTCGGGATGGTTCTTGTCAATCTTTGGCTTTCCAGTTTCTGGGTCGTTAGGCTCCTTTAACCAAACAATTTTCCCCTGATACTTTTCGCCATTCTTGTAAATACGAACCATGGCATTGCCTTCACCTGTTTTCCATACGCCAACAATGGCATCTGGATTTTCCTGCAATACTTTAAAAGATGAACTTAATGACAATAGAGTAAAACTTGTAACTAGCAACAGCAAGTAACGACTGATAAATTTACTCCTACGCTTAAAATGAATAGTCATAACAAAACATTTGGTTTAATAAAAAAAGTGGAGGCGACCGGATTCGAACCGGTGTCCAAACATATTCGTCGAAAGCCTTCTACATGTTTATTCCAGAATTGTTTGTCGGGGATAGGCAGGAACCGGACAAACCAATCTACCCCGTAGTCGTAATTGTCTTAGAAAAGCAGCACGACCATCTCCTTTGCAAGAGACCAGCTTTTTGCAACCTGTTTTTTTTGTTGAGTCGGCGGCGGGGCGTGGTAACAGATCAACCGGCCCGGCGGCCCTAATGACTACCTAATCACTG
>JAULVY010000051.1:0-5043 GCA_032110825.1 Chitinophagaceae bacterium
ATTAAATAAAAAATGATTGGTTTAGAGCACTCCGACTCAAAGTCGGAGGGGTCGGCGGTTCGATCCCGTCAACTCCCACAGAAAAGTCACCTTCGGGTGACTTTTTGCATTATATGATTGTTATCTGTTTGGCAATTCTACATGTTGTTTTCATAATTAAATAAAAAAAGATTGGTTTAGAGCACTCCGACTCAAAGTCGGAGGGGTCGGCGGTTCGATCCCGTCAACTCCCACAGAAAAGTCACCTTCGGGTGACTTTTTTATTTTGTGTCATTGTTATCTATGTGGCGATTCTACATGTTGTTCTCATTATTAAATAAAAAACAGAATGGTTTAGAGCACTCCGACTAAAAGTCGGAGGGGTCGGTGGTTTTATCACATCAATTTCCACGAAAAGTCACCTTCGGGTGACTTTTTCTTTTTGTATAATTGCTCTCTATGTGGCTTTTCTACATCTTATACTCTAAAACAAAAAATACTTATTACATAGGATTTACTGGAGACTCTATAGAAGAACGACTACGAAGGCATAACTCCCAACACAAAGGTTTTACAGGATCAGTTAGTGACTGGGCAGTTAAGTACAAAGAATCATTTGGGTCAAAAAACGAAGCTCAATCAAGAGAGCAGCAGGTTAAAAAATGGAAAAGCAGAAAAAAAATCGAAGCGCTCATTGGTTTAGAGCACTCCGACTAAAAGTCGGAGGGGTCGGCGGTTCCCTGTCTGCCGACAGGCAGGGATCCCGTCAACTCCCACAAAAAAAGACCACCGATTGGTGGTCTTTTTTTATTTTATCTGCTTGAGATATTTATTGTGGGAGAAGAACTCTGTCGATTACATGCACAACTCCATTTCTGCACATAACGTTGGCAGCAACAATGTTGGACTTGTTTGTTCCATTTCCACCACCAGTGATGGTTGGTCCACCAGTAGTTCCGTTAGTTAGGTTAATGGTAGATGATCCACCAGCAAGCATGGCCAATGTACCATTTGCTAAGTCAGATGAAAACTTTCTTCCACCTACAACATGATAACGCAATACTGCGAGTAAAGTAGCTACGGGAATTTGATTGATATCTTTTAGATTCAATGCTGCAAGTAAAGCTGTGAATGCTGCATTGGTAGGAGCAAATACAGTGAGAGTAGCATTAGATAAAGTTGTTGGCAATGTTGGATCTCCACCTGGTGCAGATGCAGCAAATGTTACAGCTTTTACCAAAGAATCTAATTTTGCAGAAACGGCTGTATTCACAATATTACCTGTTGGAGGAAGCAATACTCCAGAAGTGAGTTTGTGTATAACACCATTGGAAGCAGGGATATCAGCTTGTGCCACTTTCAGACCATTGATAAATACTCCATTTGCATTACGTGTAACGAAAACAGAGTCGCCACTTGCTGTTGTTACTTTAGCATTCGGACCTGCAGGAACATCGGTAGAAACTACTTTTGCGCCAAGCGTATGGTATAAAAGAATGGCACTTGCATCTGATGCAGAGAGTTGAGATAGAACTGCAGAGGTAATACCTGCCGCTGTAAAGGCGTCATTGTTTGGAGCAAATACCGTGAAAGGTCCAGTACCACTGAGTGTTGTTCCAAGTCCAGCTTTTGCAACGGCAGCACTTAATGTACTGAATTCAGCGGTTGTTGTCACCAATCCAGCAATGTTTGGTGTTACATCTTCTTCTTTTTTACATCCTGTTGCAAGTACTGCTGCAAATGCGATACTCAATGTGAGTTTGATAGTTTTCTTAGTTAGCATAATTCTTATTTATTTTTACTTCAAACGAAGTATATCTGTTATTTGTTCATCGAATTCAAAAGTTATTTTCACAAGGAGGACTGCCTACTTGAGTTTGTTGAACCTTTATTTCATCGTTTTTGTATAAATTGTAAAATATTTCAATCCATTTTTATGAGCTCAATTTCACGAAAAGAATTTCTATCACTTACTGCTGCAGCGAGCGCATCTGTATTGTTGAATGCGGTGGAAGGTTTTGCATCTGAATTGCCTGCTACTAAATTGCGGGTAGCCATCATTGGATGCGGCAGTGTTAGTAATCGTTATATACCACATTTACAAACCTCTTCTCTTATTGAAATAGTGGCCTTGTGCGATATAAAGCCAGAGAGAGCTATTGCGCAGAACAATCAATACAAGGTAAACGCTAAGACATTTGCATCAATTGACGAGATGTTAAAGGGCATTTCGTTTGATATGATGATTACTCTGACGGACATGCAGCAGCATGGGCAATTGAATAAAAAAGCGCTTTTAGCAGGTAAACATGTTTGGAGTGAGAAGCCTATGGCTAATACGTATGCGGAGGGTAAGGTCTTGTTGGAATTAGCCCGCAGCAAGGGTTTGAAGCTATGGGGAGCTCCGGCCGTAGTGAATAGTCCACAGTTTGCTTTCATGAACAAATGCATTCAAGAAGGAAAGCTCGGTCGCATTGCCACTGCACATGGACAATACGGACATACCGGTCCATCGTGGTCCGCTTTTTTCTATGAGAAGAACGGAGGAAGTATGCCGGACTTAGGTGTATACAATATGGCGACCTTAACGGCATTGTTAGGTCCAGCTAAATCGGTGATGGCGATGTTGAGTATTGTGAATCCCGAGCGAGTGGTAGATGATAAAGGAAAGATTAAAGTGGAAGTAGAGGACAATGCACATGTTTTATTGGATCATGGTAAAGGTGTGATCAGTCACGTGATGTGTGGATTTAATTATTTTGATCCGCATGGTCATGAGGCGAGTGGACAGCAATTACACAGCATTCAAATTTTTGGTGAAAAAGGGAATATGCGGATGTTGGGGTATGATTGGGAGACCAATGGTGTGGTGTTGGAAGATTCGTGGGATAAGCCCGGTCAGGTTTATATGAAAGATAGCATGGGATATGTTTGGCAGGAGGGAGCTACAAAAGTGGGAGAGTCGGTTGTTAATAATACCACGACTAAAATCAACGTGGAGCATGCATTACATGTATTGGAGATTATAGAAGCTGCACATAAATCTTCTGAAACGGGACAAAAAATTAAATTAGAATCTAGCTTTAAATGGCCTATGTTTTAGTGCAGTAGAAATTTAATCGATAGATTCAACGGTTGCGCCAATGCCTCTTTCTACAATAGCTTCGCACATGGTTTTGAGTTCTTGGTAGGAACCTTTTTTTACATCGCATTTGCCTTTGTAGTGAATGAGGATGGTGCATTGTTCTGCTTGTTCAGGATCGTGTTTGCAGACATCAATTAACGTTTTGATGACCCAATCGAATGTGTTGAAATCATCATTCCAAACAATGAGAACGTAGCCATCGGATTCGATGACTTCGGCTTCTACTTCAATGGCTTCTTCGTGCAGAGGTTGTTCAAATGGCATGAATAAAAATAAATTTTATGTGGAACATACTGGGCTCGAACCAGTGACCCCTACTCTGTCAAAGTAATGCTCTAAACCAACTGAGCTAATGTTCCAAATGATGTTGCAAAGATACTGATTACAGTGAATGAAGATGGGTGTAGACGAAAATTGATTTCGTTAAAATTGAATGCTTTGGTCTGGAAATTGTGAGGCGTGATTTAGAATTAATGATTTGATGTATTCGTTGCAGGGAGCGGGTTCTAGGAGTGTTAATAGTTTTTCTTTTTTTATTTTTTTTGCATTGGATTGAATGAATCCTGTGGCAAGAAAATCATTTTTTCCGATGTAGATGCAGGAGAGTTCATTTTCTTTTCTTCCGTTTCCGAATACCGCTAGCTCGGGAGATTCGCTGTTTAGTTTTTCGATTGCTTGTAAAACTTTTTTATTGTATTGTGGGATGTTTTCTGAATCGATACAAATTCCTTCGCAATAGTATTCATCGTGACCTGAGCAGGGTGCATTTTCATTTTGAAGGAAGCACATTTTGGGGCAGAGCTTAAACTCTTTGGAGAGGGAATGGAGCAGATGGATGCCGTTAATTTGAAGTGGAAAATTGGAATGGGTTTGTGTATTTTTTTTCTTGTTGACAACAGCTAAACGCATGATGCCTTTTTGATCGATGAAGCTGCAGATTCCAAATTTATGTTCAAATCTTTTTTGTGAACGGTTGAATGCGGGCCATTTGGTTTTGATTTCGATGCTTTCCATGACGCTCATCATCAATTCATTTCCTGCTTCGCGGTAACTGATTTTATGAACGAGACGCATGAGTTCTTGTTTGCGTTTGCTGACGTCGTTGTTTGAAAAGTGACTGATGACGCGGGTTCTAAGCCTTTTGGCTTTTCCAACGTAGATGATTTTATCTTTGGAATCGTGGAAGAAATAGATGCCTGGTTTGTTTGGCATTTTATCGAGGTGATCTGAAGAAAGGTGGATGGGGAGGTAGGCATCGCGACTCCCTTTTTTCAACATGTTGTCGAGGTGATTTTGTTTATCGTTTTCTAGGAGTTTAGAAAAAAGTTTTGTGGTTGCGGATGCATCACCCATTGCGCGATGTCGATTTTCAATTGGTATGTTTAGTGATCTACAGAGATTACCTAATGAGTAGCTCGGTAGGTTTTCAAAAATTTTATGACTGAGTCGAACGGTGCATAGTTTTCTCGACTGCAATTTGAATCCATGTTGATTGAGTTGGTGTGCGATGAATGAGAAATCGAAGTTGACGTTATGAGCAACAAAAATTTTATCATTTAAGAGATCAAAAACATCTTTTGCTATTTCAGCAAATTTTGGAGCTTTTGAAACCATGCGATCTGAAATGCCTGTCAATTTTTCAATGAAAAGTGGGATGGGTTGCATGGGGTTGACCAGGGTATGGAATTGGTCGATGATGTTGTTTCCATCGAAGATGAGTATGGCGATTTCGGTGATGCTACCCTGACTGGCATTTCCTCCGGTGGTTTCGATATCAACGATGGCGAAGAGGGAGGATGTGGGGAGAAATGTAGAGGTGAAAATCCTCATCGTCTAAAGCTAAAGAAAGACAGTCTGCTGCGGCGTTGGAAGTTTTCGGCGGGACTGAGCTCAGGAAAGGAAAGGTCGAGTCCGAGTGG
>JAULVY010000052.1:0-5014 GCA_032110825.1 Chitinophagaceae bacterium
CATTTGATGTTATTCAGTTTATAACGAACCAATCGATGTGCATCCGTTGCCACTGCGGTAAGACCATTTTTTTCTAATTCAAAAAATACACCGGTCATAGCAGGACGAAGGTCATCGTTGCTTACAGAATAAATCGTCTTATTGATGGCGGTTAATAACTCATGGCTGCTCATGGTAAAGGCCGATGTATCATCTGCTGGGGGCTCTTTTGGGAAGTTGTCGGGGTTTTCTCCCATCACTTTGTATTTTCCATTGTCGCTTGTGATTTCAATTCCAAAATTCTTATCAATATCGAATGTCAGGGGTTGATTGGGAAGATTTTTAAGAGAGTCCATCAGGATTTTTGCAGGGATACATACCCTTCCACTGTCTTTTGCTTCAATATCCAAATGAATTTTCATTACCGTTTCCAGGTCGGTAGCTACCACGGTGAGCTTATTTTTTTCAATTTCAAACAAAAAGTCTTCTAGAATGGGAAGTACATTGTTTGATCCAATAACACCATTGATCTGTTGCAGTTGCTTAAGCAGGGCGGATGACGAAACAATAAATTTCATATGCTTGCTTGATTGTATAAAGCAAATATAGTTTGTGCGGGGGGAAGAGGGCTTTTGACTTTTTGACATTTTCAGCAAAAAACCTATCAAATATGTTGAAAACCATATCGTCAACTTCACCGAATCGTTAATTTGCTTCTTATGGATCAACCCATTAGAAAAAAAAGGGTGTTAACCCCGGAGCAGGCATACGTAAAAATCAGGCATTATTGTGCATATCAGGAAAGAACCCACCAAGAGGTTAAATTTAAATTGGTAGGGTACGGTGTTAAATGGAGTGAAGCCTCCAAGCTCATTGCTAAACTGATAGAAGAAGGTTTTTTGAACGAGGAACGATTTGCCAGGGCTTTTGCCGGAGGGAAATTCAGATCCAAGGATTGGGGCAGAAAAAAAATCGAAATCGAGCTAAGAAAAAAACAAATTTCTACCTATTGCATACAAAAAGCGTTGAAAGAAGAAATAGGAATTGAGGATTATGAAAAAAAACTGATTAAGTTGGCTCAAAAAAAGTGGAAACTCTTGGGGGCAAAAGAAATTTCTGGGTATGAGAAACAGGCAAAAACCAGACAGTTTTTACTCATGAAGGGGTTTGAAAACGAAATTATCACCCAAACACTTAAAAAAATTGCAGATGGAGAAGCTTAGTATAACCACCATTCAAACGGATTTGCATTGGGAGCATAAAGAGAACAATCTGATTTCGTTATCAGAAAAAATAAAGTCGATTTCCGAAAAAACACACGTGGTGGTTTTGCCCGAAATGTTTTCAACAGGGTTTACCATGAAGCCGGAGCAGTATGCTGAAACCATGGATGGGCCAACGCTTTCATGGATGAAGGCATTGGCAAAAGAAAAAAATATCATTTTAGCAGGGAGCCTGAGTATTAAAGAGGGTGAAGAATTTTTTAACCGATTTATTTGGATGTTGCCAAGCGGACAGTTTGGGCAATACGATAAGCGGCATTGTTTTACGTTGGGCAAAGAAGACGAGCATTATTCATCCGGAAACAAAAGGATTATTGCTTCTGTTGGGGGTTGGCGTATTCATCTGCAGATCTGCTATGATCTACGTTTTCCGGTTTGGGCAAGACAACAAATACAAACGGATCCTGATAAAGAACCGGCACCAGAATATGATGTGCTCATCAATGTAGCCAACTGGCCGGAAAAAAGAAGTCACCATTGGAAAACGTTACTTCAAGCCAGAGCCATTGAAAATCAGAGTTATGTTGTTGGTGTAAACCGGGTGGGGGTAGATGGGAATGGTGTAAATCATTCAGGAGATAGCATGGTTATTGGTCCCTTTGGCGAAGTGCTCTATCACTGCTCAGATAAAGAGGATATACATACTGTTGTATTGGATAAACAACATCTCGAAGAGGTCAGAACCAAATTTGGCTTTTGGAAAGATGGGGATCAATTCTTGTTGGTGTAAGATCGGTCAACAGTTAATTTTTATTTAAAAGCATTCCATCCTTGAGCGGTGATATCAAATGTATTACCGCCTTTGGTTTTGATTTTAGCTCCTTGATCTGCATCCGTTACATAACCGATTACGCTGATTTGCTCGTTTAAAGTCAGCTTCTCGTAATCGTCTTGTTTGATTGTGAATACCAATTCATAATCTTCTCCCCCACTCAAAGCACAAGCGGTTGGATCAATTTCAAATTTATATGCTGCATTTTTTGAATCTTCTGAAACAGGAAGCTTCTCTTCATAGATCACACAACCCACTCCACTTTTTTCGCAAATATGCAATAGCTCAGAGCTGAGCCCATCGCTGATATCCATCATCGATGTTGGCAAAACATTTTTTTCTTCTAAAAATTCAATTATGTCTTTTCTTGCGCGTGGTTTTAGGAGGCGACCAATGACGTAGGATTCATTTTCTAAATCGGGCTGTACTTGAGGAGTTTCCAAAAAAATCTTTTTCTCTCTTTCTAGAAAAAGAAGACCGATATAAGCTCCACCCAAATCTCCTGAAACACAAACTAAATCGCCTTTCTGTGCCGTAGATCTCAAAACGGTTTTATCTGCAGTGGTTTCACCCAGTGCAGTAACCGAAATGATGAACCCTTTCTGCGATGCTGAGGTGTCTCCACCAACCAAGTCCACATCGTATTCTTCACAGGCTTTGTATACGCCTTCGTAAAATTCTTCTATGGCCTCAACACTAAACCGACTGCTCAAGCCTATACTCAATGTAATTTGAGTAGGAACGGCATTCATTGCATATATATCACTGAGGTTAACGACTACTGATTTGTATCCAAGGTGTTTAAGCGGAGTATACGATAGATCAAAATGGATTCCCTCGATCAATAAATCTGTTGTAATCACTGTTTGTTTTCCAAAGTGATCGATTACAGCAGCATCATCGCCAACACCTATTACAGAAGATGCATTTTTTAATTCAATGTTTTTGGTGAGGTGGTGAATCAATCCGAATTCTCCGTAGTCTTTTATTTCAGTTCTAGCCATGTTTATTTATTGATGTGTATTGGAAATCCAGCGAAGCAATTCATCGTGAATCAATCCATTGGTAGCAACCAAATGGGGTTGATAGGGTGAATATTCATTTCCTTTAAAGTCGGTTACTGTTCCACCTGCTTCTTCTACCAGCAAAAAACCAGCAGCACTATCCCATGCATTGAGTTTGTGTTCATAGAATCCGTCAAAACGACCTGCAGCAACCCAACAGAGATCGATGGCTGCAGAACCCAATCTTCTGACCGGAATTCCTTTTCGGATTAAGCGACTAAAAACATCCAAGGGTCCATTTTCCATATCCAAATAAGTATATGGGAAACCCGTTACCAAACAGGAATACTGAACTTCTGTTTGTTTACTTACTGCAATCCGATTATCGTTGAGAAATGCACCTTCGTTTTTCTCAGCGAAAAAAAACTCATTCATCATGGGGTTGTATACGGCACCCATGATCATTTTTCCTTCTTTTTCTATACCTATACTCACGCAACACAAAGGAATACCGTTTGCGAAGTTTACGGTTCCGTCAATAGGGTCGATGATCCATTTGTATGTGGAGTCCATGATCACCTCTCCTATCTCTTCACTTAATATGTGATGATCCGGAAATGATTTCTTGATGATATCCATGATCAAAGCCTCAGATGCCTTGTCGACTTCCGTTACCAAATCATTTGGACCGGCTTTTTTTTCGATGGTGAATTTTCCGTTGATTCGTTCAGCAATGAGTGCACCCGACGCTTTTGCTGCTTGGATTAGCGTGCTTTTTAGCATGCTGCGAAAATACAATAGAGTTTTGGGTTTTAAGTTGTGAGTTTTGGGTAATGAATGAACTCAAAACCCCAAACTCAAAACCTACAACTCGTTAGAGATTTCCTTTTTTCAATTCGTTTACTGCAAAGTCAACAGCTCGGGCAGTGAGTGCCATATACGTTAGCGAGGGATTCACGCAAGAAGCGGAAGCCATGCAAGCACCATCGGTTACAAAAACGTTTTTAGCATCCCAAACCTGATTTTGTTTGTTGAGAACAGAATTTTTTGGATCAGTTCCCATCCGCGCAGTGCCCATTTCATGGATACCTCTTCCGGGTGTGCCATCGCCATCGCGACCGGTAACATTTTTAACACCGGCGGCTTCGAGCATTTCTTTTCCATCCTCCAACATATCCTTGCGCATTTTCAACTCGTTTTCTTTGAGTTCACAATCAATGGCAAGTACATTGAGTCCCCACTTATCTGTTTTGGTTTTATCGAGTGTTACTTTGTTTTCGTGGTAAGGTAAAATTTCTCCAAATCCACCCATGCCTACCTGCCAAGAACCGGGTTCAGTAAGCATCTCTTTTAATTCAACACCGATATTGAATTCCGCAACGTTTCTATTCCAGTTTTCTCTGTTACCCTGACCTTGGTATCCAAATCCACGCAAGTAATCGCGTTTGTCACCGCCAACATTTCTAAATCGAGGAATGTAAAAACCATTGGGTCTTCTTCCGAAATAGTATTTGTCTTCGTAGCCTTCAACTTGTCCGGATACACGCACACCCAAATGATGGTCCATCAGGTTATGTCCCAATTGACCACTGCTGCTTCCCAAACCATCCGGGAAAACATCTGTAGCAGAATTCATCAATATCCAAGCGCTGTTTAATGTGGATGCATTTAAGAAAACGATTTTGGATTTGTATTCATAAGTCTTGTTTGTTTCAGCATCCAATACCTCAACACCTACAGCTTTTTGAGTATCCTTATCGTAGAGAATTTTTGTAACAATTGAATAAGGTCGGAGTGTTAGATTACCTGTTTTCATTGCTGCAGGTAATGTTGAGGATTGTGTGCTGAAATATCCGCCAAATGGGCACCCAAGCGAACACTTGTTTCTAAATTGGCATTGAGTTCTTCCGGGAAGAGGCTGTGTAATGTTTGCCGCTCTTCCGATGATCATGTGGCGTTCTCCTTTGTAATGCTTC
>JAULVY010000053.1:0-29297 GCA_032110825.1 Chitinophagaceae bacterium
TCGTCAACAACATACCGAAGGAGGATTATCAGGAAAAACATTCCTCTTCACCGGCACACTCACCCAATTGAAACGCTCAGAAGCAGAAGCCATGGTAGAAGCACAAGGCGGCAAATTGCTTTCTGGCGTAAGCAGCAAACTGGATTATTTAGTCGTAGGTGAAGATGCTGGATCCAAACTTGAAAAAGCAAAGAAGATACCTTCGATTCAGATTTTGAGTGAAGGAGAATTTAGGGTAATGATTGAGAATAGTTAATAGGGATCAGGGAATAGGGCATTTCGCCTACCTATTCCCTATTTACTATTCCCTTTCCCCTACCCCCTATCCCCTCTTGGCCTCAAACCATCCCCTTCCCCATCAAATACTCTGCAATCTGAATCGCATTGGTTGCAGCTCCTTTGCGAAGATTATCACTCACGATCCACATGTTCAACGTCTTGGGTTGCGTTTCATCTCTTCTCAATCTTCCAACAAATACTTCATCATGCTCGTGTGCATCTTTGGGCATGGGGTACTGCTGGGTTGAAGGATCATCAACCACAACTACTCCAGGTGAATTCGAAAGCAATTCTTTCACTTCATTCAAATCAAATTCCTGATCAAACTCAACATTCACACTTTCGCTGTGCCCACCCATAACAGGAATGCGAACAGTTGTAGAAGTTACACGAATGGTATCATCACTCATGATCTTTTTGGTTTCATTCACCATTTTCATTTCCTCTTTGGTATATCCATTATCCAAAAACACATCTATTTGTGGAATAACATTTAAATCAATGGGATACTTATATGCCATCTCACCTTCTACCCCTTTGCGCTCATTCATCAGCTGATTCACAGCTTTCACACCTGTTCCAGTTACACTTTGATAGGTGCTCACAACAATTCGCTTGCATGTATACCGCTTATGCAAAGGCGCCAATGCCACAACCATTTGTATGGTTGAACAATTGGGATTGGCAATGATTTTGTCTTGCGGAGTTAGTTCATGTGCATTGATTTCAGGAACCACCAATTTCTTAGTTGGATCCATCCGCCAGGCAGATGAATTGTCGATTACCGTTATCCCGGCAGCAGCAAACTTAGGCGCCCACTCCGTAGATGTACTGCCTCCTGCAGAAAACAAAGCCACATTTGGTTTCATATCAATAGCATCCTGCATTCCCACTACCTTATATGATTTACCCTTGAAAGCAACTTCCTTACCGATTGATTTTTCCGATGCAACCGGAATCAATTCAGTAACTGGAAAATTTCGCTCTGCTAAAACTTGTAACATCTTGGTTCCTACCAAACCTGTTGCGCCAACAACTGCAACTTTCATACTTACATTTTTTACCCCAAAGGGTGGTTATAAAAAAGCCTTCCAATGTGTGGAAGGCTGTTACATATCTGGTATACCAATGAAACTAACCTTCCGCGTGGGACTGTTTCTTGCTTTGTTTGGTATGTTTTATCGTTTTCAATGTGGGAGCAAAGCTAACCAACTGAGTTTTTTCTTCCAAATAATTGTTGGTTTTCACTCGCTCAAAACTGTTTACCGTTCTAGTTTTCCTTCATGAAAACGGTTGCGGTAATTTGTTTTTTAGTTCTCATGAACCCTGGACTTTCACAATCCTTACAACCCTTCTCCATCCTCATTCATGAAATCATGGCAGATCCAACTCCTGTTGTTGATTTACCCAATGCTGAATTCATCGAATTAAAAAATTCAAGTAAAATTACCATCGACCTTTTCCGCTGGAAAATTACTGTTGGCAATACCACGGTATCCATCAACCAATCCTATGCATTGCAACCCGATAGTCTGGTATTGATCTGTGCAAAATCACAACAGCCCCTTTTTAATCTGCCGCAGAAAACAATTGGACTCACCTCATTTCCTTCGCTTCCTAATGAAGAAGGAACCATAGCGCTGATTGCCCCAGATGGAAGAACCATTCATGGAATAGAATACAAATCATCCATGCATGAAAATACACTCAAAGCAAATGGAGGCTGGTCGCTTGAAATGATCAACAACCAAAGACCTTGCTCACCTCAAAACTATTATTCAAGTCAAGATCCCAAAGGAGGAACTCCCGGCATGACAAATAGTGTAAATAGCTTGAAACCTTTCCCCGACTCGGTATATGTGAAACAATGTTTTGCAATGAATCCCAATACCCTTCTTCTAGAATTGAACCAGGGAATCGACAGCCTGGCCATGAGTAATTCTGCTTTATTCAAGATGGATTCTTCAGCTATAAAAATTATTCGAGCAGAGCCTATACCACCTCTTTTTTCATCCATACAACTCAGCATCAACACATCTTTTCGTGAGAATAAGATTTATACATTGACAGTTGAAAAACTAATCTCATGTTTTACCAAATCTGCTTCCCCTGGTGAACAAATATCGACCGGATTACCGAAGCATCCCGAACCAAAGGATATAATACTCAACGAAATTTTATACGACCCTCCTAAAGACGGTGCGGATTTTATTGAATTACTCAATACAAGTTCTGCTATTCTGAATTTAAAATCCATCTATGCCGCCAATCGAATCAACCCATCAAGCTATACCGCACCCATCATGCTTTCTGAAAAAAATCAAAATATTCTCCCTGGAGAAATGATTGTCCTTTCAACCGATACTGCATTCATCAAACGCCAATGGCCAAACAGCATCAACAAACAACTTGTTTCTGTTAAGCAATTACCCAGTTTACCCAATACTTCCGGTACACTTGTATTGCTCAATCACCAAGGAAAAGTTATTGAAGAATTTCAATACCACGACGATATGCATTTCTCTTTACTGCGCAACACGGAAGGAGTAAGCTTGGAAAGAATACATACTTCAGAATCGGCCATGGCCCCTAACAATTGGCATTCTGCTGCGGCCTCGGTAAATTATGCTACCCCAACGCAACAGAATTCTCAAAAACAACAGAAATTTCTGAGCAACAAAAAACTTGAATTATCAAGCAACTGGATTAGTCCAGATAACGATGGCCTCAACGATGTACTAAACCTTCAATACCAGTTTGGAGAAACCGGCTACATGCTTTCCGCTTCTCTTTTCAATCTTCAAGGTAACCTTGTTGCAAAAATTTTCAATAATGAGCTATGTACCTCGGAAGGAAGCTTTGTATGGAAAGGACTTGATCACCTCGGTAATAAAATTCAACCAGGAGTATATATCCTTTTTACTGAAGCCATACATAAAATCCAGAAGCCGGTTCAGTGGAAAAAGACAATTGCAATTAAATGATGTTGATATCGAAATTCACTAAATCAACAAACTGCTGAATTCGTGCATCAATATCAGCCTGAGTGATTTCCTTCATTCGTGTAGTGCCAAATTTCTCTACACAAAAAGAAGCCATGGCAGAACCAATAATGATAGCGGTTTTCATGTTGTTGAAAGAAATGTCTTTGGTCTTGGCAAGATGGCCTATAAAACCTCCCGCAAATGTATCCCCAGCACCAGTGGGATCAAATACTTCTTCCAACGGTAGTGCAGGCGCCACAAATACCTTATCACCATGAAACAACAAAGCACCGTGTTCTCCTTTTTTCACAACCAAGTATTTAGGGCCCATCGCCAAAATTTCTTTTGCAGCTTTCACGAGAGAATATTGCGCACTCAACTGTCGGGCCTCTGAATCGTTCACCAATAAAACATCCACATCTTTCAACAAGGCTTCTAGATCCGACATGGCTGTTTCCATCCAAAAATTCATGGTGTCCATCACAACCAACTTGGGTCTTTTTTTCATTTGCTTGAGAACACTATGCTGAAGAGCTGGAACACCATTACCCAACATCACAAACTCACAATCTTGATAACTATCTGGAACTACCGGATTAAAATCAGCCAGTACATTCAACTGTGTATCTAAGGTATCACGCTCATTCATGTCCATGTGATAACGACCAGCCCAGAAAAATGATTTCTCATCTTTCTTAATTTGAACTCCATCCAATACAACACCACGTGCTTGAAGGTCATCCAATTCCTCCTGCGGGAAATCTCCACCCACTACTGAAATCTGCTTGATGGGCTTGATAAAATTAGAAGCACTTAACGCTATATACGTTGCTGCTCCCCCAATAATGCGGTTGCTTTTCCCAAATGGTGTTTCAATGGAATCAAAGGCCATTGTACCTACTACCAGTAAAGACATGTTCATTTATTTGGTTGCGAAAGTAACGAATACGGGCTAACTTTAGACAAATCAACGGTATGAGGAAACTACTTTTCATTGCATTTGTTTTATTTATTCATCACACAAATGCTCAAAACAGCAACAGCTATCAATTGCCTCCAAAAGCCATCGCCGATCTTTTACTCGCAAAACCTACCCCCACGGTTAGCATCGACAAAAAAGGTTCGTGGATGCTCATCATGGATAGAAATTCATATCCCAATGTAGATGAACTGGGTCAGCCTGAACTGCGTGTTGCAGGCCTGAGATTAAACCCTAACAATTTCTCACCCAGCAGACAAAATTTTATAAATGGACTTCGACTAAAAAATATACAAACCGAAAAAGAAATTAAGATATCGGGACTCCCATTGAACCTCAAAGCCAGTAACGTATCCTGGAGTCCGGATGAAAAACAAATTGCATTTACGCATACAACAGATAAGCAAGTGGACCTCTACATACTTGCTGTTGATAAAGGAATTGCCACCAAAATAAATAAAACGCCATTGAATGCTGCGCTAGGTCCCGTTGTTCAATGGGTAAATGAACAAGCCCTGCTTTACACAGGTATTACCAAACCTGCATCATCCATGCCCAAAAGACCCGTTACACCCATGGGTCCTTCAATCCAGGAAAGTGTTGGAAAAGCTGCTCCCAGTAGAACTTATCAAGATTTAATCAAATCTCCATACGACGAAGAAGCATTTGCATTCATTTCAACAGCACAGCTCATACGAAACACCAATGGTGTTGAAACGAAGTTGGCACAGCCTGCCATTTACACATCATTTGAAGTGAGCCCAGATAAAAAATACATCTTAACCGAAATCATTCAACGACCTTTTTCCTATTTGGTAACGGCTTATTCCTTTGCTACCAACGTATCGATTGTTGATCTTACAGGCAAAACCATAAAAAACTTAGCCCAACTCCCTTCGGGAGAAACAACTCCGAGCGGATACGATAATGTGCAACCCATACCGCGTGCATTTGCATGGCGAAATGATCAGGCTTCTACCATTACTTGGTGCGAGCCACTCGACAGCGGCTTGATCAAAAAAAATGTTGAGTTTCATGATGCCGTATACAGTCTGTCGGCCCCCTTCACTTCAGAACCCAACATATTGGTAAAAACAAAAATGCGTTTTCGCGGCATTGTTTGGGGTAACGAACATTTTGCATGGGTAAACGAAGGCCTTACAGGAAAACAAATGCAGCGTGCTCACCAACTGGATCCTGCAACGGGTAAGATGGAACTTCTTTTTGAACGAAATACAACCGATGCGTATAACAATCCTGGAATACCGGTTATGACAAGATCAGAATATGGTCGCCCCGTAATTGATCTGAGCAATAGCAACCAACTACTCATGAACAATACGGTTGGCTCTTCGCCAAATGGAGATCTTCCATTCTTAGCCACATTTGATCTTAAAACCAAGCAGCAAAATATCATCTGGCGCTGCCAACCCGGAACATACGAAGCTGTGGTTTCGGTATTGGATGCCAACAACCTCAAATTGATTACACGAAAAGAATCGCAAACCGATGTTCCCAATTACTTCATTAAAAATCTAAAGCTAAAAATTGCAGATCAGCAGATTACCAACTTTGAAAATCCCTACCCTGGACTGGTAGGTGTAACAAAAGAAAAAGTAAAATACAAACGTGCGGATGGAGTTGACTTAACAGGTGATCTCTATCTTCCAAAAGATTATGATAAAACCAAAAATGGACCATTGCCCTTGTTGATTTGGGCATATCCAAGAGAATACAACAGTGCTGCGGATGCTGCTCAAGTAAGAGGAAGTAAAGATCGATTTACTACCATCAGCTGGGGTTCACCTATTTTTTATGTAACCCAGGGATTTGCGGTTTTGGATAATGCAGAAATGCCAATCGTTGCAGCAAATGCAGAAGCAAAACCCAACGATACATTTATTGAACAATTGAAACTCAATGCAGAAGCTGCTATCAAATCCATGTCCGATATGGGTGTGGCAGATCCTAAACGCGTTGCAGTAGGTGGACATAGTTATGGTGCATTCATGACTGCACACTTGCTTTCTCATACCAATTTGTTTAAAGCAGGACTAGCTCGGAGCGGCGCTTACAATAGAACGCTAACGCCATTTGGATTTCAAGCCGAAGAAAGAACCTATTGGGATGCGCCCGATCTGTATTACAAAATGAGCCCCTTCAGTTATGCCAACAAAATCAAAACTCCTATTCTGTTGGTGCACGGTGAAGCAGACGACAATCCAGGAACCTTCCCAATCAACAGCGAACGATTGTACAATGCCATCAAAGGTCATGGTGGAACCGTTCGCTTGGTTTATCTTCCTTACGAAGCACATGGCTATAGAGGAAAGGAAAACCTGTTGCACTTGTTGTGGGAACAAAACGAATGGTTGAATCGATTTGTAAAAAATGTAAATTAGTCAAACATAAAATCAACCATATGCAACCGAGTATGCAGCCAAACATGCAACCCAACATGGCCAATGCCAACCACCTGGATATTCCTGGAAACCCTTCCACTGCAACATCAAGTAAAATAAAATTGAATGATCGATCTAACGGAAAACCACTCCGCGTGCTGAGCGATGAAGATTGGGCGTTTTGGAAGCACAATGGGTATGTTGTTATCAAACAAGCTGTGCCAAGAGAACAGGCATTGAAAACAGCAGCATTTCTTTGGGAGTTTGAAGAAAAGGATCCCAACAATAAAGAAACTTGGTATGCCCCACCCAGAGCAGAAATGCGCATGAAAGAATTAACCAACAGCGGAATGGTGGAAGTATACAACCACCAATACCTTTGGGATAACCGCCAACAACAACGTATTTACGATGCATTCGTTGATGTATGGGGTACAGAAAAATTATGGGTAACCATCGATCGGGCCAACCTCAATTTTCCTATGCGTGAAGGGTTTGAGTTCAAGGGATTCATCCATTGGGACTACGATCCAGATACCAAACCAGAAAACGTTCAAGGTGTATTGGCACTTGCGGATCAGACCGATGAGAACATGGGAGGCTTTCAATGTATTCCATCGCTGATGCGTGATTACGATACCTGGAAATTAACACAACCCGAAGACAGAAACCATTTTCAGCCTGATATCACCGGATTTGAAGACCAACTGATTAAAGTAAAACTGGAAGCTGGGGATCTTCTCATATTCAATAGTTTGCTACCACACGGCATTCGTCCAAACCTATCAAAGGATAAAATTCGAATAGCCCAATACATTTCCATGATGCCTGTTCAGGAAAACGATGAAGCGCAACGGCAATGGAGAATCAATTCTTGGCGCGACCGCATTGCACCGGAAGGATATGCATTTCCAGGAGATCCTAGAAAATGGGAGCAAACCAAATTCACTGCTGCAAAGCTGAATGAATTGGGCGAAAAATTACTGGGTCTTCAATCATGGGATTGATGCAAGAGCAGGTTTTTACAACTCTCAATAATGGTATTGAAATGCCCTTATTGGGATTGGGTGTATACGATATGCACGGCAAAGAAGCTGTGGATGCGGTTTGTACTGCTCTGCAAGTTGGATATCGACTCATCGATACGGCAGCCATGTATGAAAATGAAAAACAAATTGGAGAGGGTATACGCCAATCGGGAATAGATAGAAATGAAATTTTCATTACCACCAAAGTAAACAATACCGATCAAGGGTATGATGAAACCCTTCGTGCATTTGATATAAGTGCGAAAGCCTTAGGAGTAGATGTGATCGATCTCTATTTAATTCACTGGCCCATCAAAAACAAAAGAGCATCTACTTGGAGGGCTATTGAACAACTGTACCGAGATGGACGGGTTCGCGCCATCGGTACCGGAAATTACCTGCTCCCCTTTTTAATTGAAATGGAATCATACTCTACCATCGTTCCCGCAGTGAATCAAATTGAATTCAGTCCTTATTTATTTAGAGAACAGGAATTGAATTACTGTAGAGAAAAAAACATCTGCCTGCAAGCGTATACGCCGCTATTGAGAGGACAAAAATTTAAAGACCCGCCTTTACAGCAGTTGTCTAAAAAATACAATAAAACACCGGCACAAATCATACTGAGATGGGCCGTAGATCAAGGCATTTCAACCATTCCCAAATCCTCAAATCCCAATCGGATCCGTGAAAACTTTGATATATTCGATTTCAGTTTAAGCAAAGAAGATCTATCTGCAATGAATGCCTTCAATGAAGGCTATAGAATTGTAGATGACCCCATGGACATGTTTTAAAACCAGAATTATGAAAATAAAATTTGTATTCCTGCTGTTGTGTTTTTCAGTTTCCGGATTTGCGCAAGATCAAAACAAAGGGATGTTGCGACATGTAGTTATTTTTAAATTCAAAGAATCCAGCTCTAAATCGTCTGTAGACAGTGTAGTGAATGCATTTGTTGGATTAAAAGATAAAATTGCTGTCATAAAAAAATTAGAGTGGGGGATAAACGACAGTCCAGAAAACTGGCATCAAGGCTTTACGCATTGTTTCATCCTGAGCTTTGCTTCCAAAAAAGAACGTGATGAAATCTATCAGGTTCATCCGGCCCATAACGATTTTCAAAAAATCTTAGGTCCACATATGGATAAGGTTTTTGTTGTTGATTACGCAGTAGAGTAATTCAAAAAATCAAATGGGAATTTGACGAATCGGTTGATCCGCTTTTGCATATGCATAACGCGAATGAAAAACGGTAGTATAGTAAGCGTCTAATCCTAAACTGACAATTCCCTCTGCTTTTGAAGCATCAATAAATCCATCTGCTGAAAGCAACTGTTCTTCTATAAAAACATGAGTCAACTTACCCACAACCAGGAAGGTGCCATTCTGCTTTAAAGAAATGATTTCATCCAATTCCAAACCAAATCGAATTTTGCTTTCCAATACAAAAGGAGCACTAAAGTTTTCATGCAACATAGGCGTTAAACCTACGGCATCAAATTCGCTGATGCCTTTAGGATACTTGGCACTGGTTTGATGGGCCTTGTCCGCAAAATCGGCATGAACATGGTTCAAGGTGTATTGTCCAGTTGCTTCAATATTGGCAAGGGTATGGGGAGCAGCTTCTCGAGGTCGATTGACAAAGCCAATCAATGCAGGATCGGCACCTAAATGAACAATATTGCTGAAAATAGCCAGGTTATGAACTCCTTGATCATTTGACGTACCGATCAAGCTGGCAGGCTTAAACCCACTTAAAGAATTCACAAAATTGGCTTTATAGAACCGATCCCAGGCCTGTATCTCTGATAAAGCGAAATGTTTCACAATTTGTTTAACAATAGTTCGCATAAATGGTTGGAAATTTGTGACTTAGCCTTTTCGTTGGCCAATAATCAAGAAAAGGAGTACAATATCAACCCTATAAAATCGTTATACACATGAAAATCCGTAATCTAAACCCCATGAAAATCTACGCAACAGGAGCAATCCTGGTGGCTTTCTATCTGAGTTTGATCTCCTTTACCCATCATTCTAACGGGTCGAGGGAGGGATTATCAACTTCATCACATCTAAACTATTTCAATCGTATTTATCATCAAATTTCATCTGATGGCATTTTGCTTTCGGAAGAAGTCTTTGAACTTGCGTGTACCGGTTTTCAAAAACTGAGTGCAGAAGGACGAATAAGCAAAGACAGCATTCTTACTATTATTGATTTTTCAAAATCATCGAAAGAGAAAAGAATGTTTGTGATAGACCTGAAATCAGAAAAAATACTTTTCAATAACGTGGTAGCCCATGGAAAGAATACAGGATTGGAATATGCTAAACATTTCTCCAATACCCCTTCTTCTCATCAAAGTAGTTTAGGGTTTTACATCACCGATAAACCCTACAATGGAAGCAATGGATATTCGCTTGCTTTAGAAGGAATTGAACCGGGATATAATGATAAAGCTCGTGAACGAGCGATTGTAATCCATGGAGCATCGTATGCAAATGAAAAAACAATTCAACAAAAGGGATACTTAGGTAGAAGCTTTGGATGTCCTGCACTTCCGGTTAACATCAACCAAAAAATTATCAACAATATAAAAGAGGGTAACTGTGTTTTTGTGTATTATCCAAATCAAAAATATTTGAAAGAATCTAAACTCCTCAATAGTTAAAATGGGATCTTAGAATGGTTAATCCGACCCGGTCTTTCTAGACTGGGTCTCTTTTTTTATAGCCACCATGTTATGAGCTGGGATACCAGCCCAACAACAAATCCCACAATCAAATCGCCCCATTGGTGATCGGAAACCACTCGCCTTGCTTGAATAACAAGAACTGAGAGAATAAGAGTCAGTATGAGCATATAGAAAGGAACATCCTGCTCTTGAATACGAAGCAGTATCACCAGACCCAAAAAACCACCTACGCCCATTCCATGCATGCTTATTTTAAAATAATTATTCAGCAACAACGCAGCTGAAGCTGAAAAAAACATTCCTCTGCACATGAATACCAACGTTCTGGGGATATCCGGTTGCCCCTTAAAAATAAAATAGGTCCAAAAGAAAAAGGTTATGGACGCGATGTAAGGAACTATCCGTTCTTTTTGTGTTTTGAGTAAAATGGATTTATTAAACCCAAGAGCTTTCAACAACACCACAACCAACAGCGGAAAAAATACATTGTTGTTGATGACGGTCATCAATTTCAAAAGTTTATCCTTTGCCTCAAACGCATGCAAGAGATCAGGATGCCCATAAATCAAGTATGCGGCCATCATAACGCCCATAAAAAGTGGATGAAAAATAACAGAAACGACTTTAGCAGCCCATACCACCCAAGAAGGATAAATTGAAGAACGTGTATCTGAACTCATAGTATACCTTATAATTCTTTGCGCAAGCGTGCTACAGGTATATTGAGCATTTCCCTGTATTTAGCTACAGTTCTTCGAGCAATATTATAGCCCTTTTCTTTGAGCATTTCCGTCAACTGATCGTCACTCAAAGGATTCTGCTTTTCCTCCCCCTGTATCAAATCTTGAAGAATACTTTTCACTTCTCGTGTAGAAACTTCCTCTCCGCTTTCGGTAGTCAACGCTTCACTAAAAAAATACTTCAGCTTAAAACTTCCGAATTCCGTTTGCACAAACTTACTGTTGGCTACCCTGCTGATCGTAGAAATATCAAGTGCGGTTTTCTCTGCAATATCTTTGAGAATCATTGGACGCAAGCTGGTTTCATCTCCACTCAGAAAAAAAGCTTTTTGGTGTTCGATGATGGCTTTCATGGTTGAAATCAACGTGTCTTGTCTCTGCTTGATCGCTTCAATAAACCACTTGGCAGTATCAATTTTTTGGCGAATAAAGACAACAGCTTCTTTCTGACGCTTATCGGTTTTACTTCCCTTTTCGTATTCCTTTAGAATGTCTTTGTATTCACTGCTAACACGAAGATCCGGGGCATTCCGATGGTTCAAGGTAAGCTCAAGCTCCCCGCTGTTGTTGTACACAAGAAAATCAGGAACAATGTATTGTTCAGCTTTGTTTACGGATCCGGCCAATGCACCTGGACGAGGTTGTAATTTTTTAATCTCTGACATTGCTTCTTTGAGAAGACCATCACTCAATTCAAGAGATTTCATGATTTTTTCAAAATGACGCTTGGTAAATTCTTCAAAATGAAATTCCAAGATGCGTATCGCCGCTTTGATGGAATCGTATGGCTGATCTTTTTGTTTTCTCCGCAACTGAATGAGTAAAGATTCTCGCACATCACGTGCACAAATTCCGGGTGGATCAAAATGCTGAATGGTAGATATAACATCTTCAACCTGCTGTTGATCCACCAAAATATTTTGCTTGAATGCAAGATCATCAACAATGGATTGGGTATCTCTTCTTAAATAGCCATCATCATCTACACTTCCGATAATCTGTTCAGCAATCAAAGAATCTACTTCATTGAGGTTCAACAACCCCAACTGTTCGGTAAGCATTTCATTCAAACTGGAAGAAATAGGATGAGGAATAATTCCACTTTCCTGTAATTCGGGAACATGATCATCTTTCAAACGATAATCGGCAATTTCATCTTCATCGTCATACAACTCGATTGCTTCTTCTTGGTCAACAGATGATTCTTCCTGATCGGCATCCAGTGGGTCGATCTCAAGTTCATCTTGCGCTTCTTCTTTGTTTTCGTCGCCAAATTCCAAAGCAGGATTTTCTTCTATTTCCTCTTTGATTCTTTCTTCCAGCAGAGCCGTAGGCACTTGCAGCAATTTCATCAACTGAATTTGCTGAGGCGATAGCTTTTGTTGAAGTTTTTGATAAAGTCCCTGGGATAACGCCATGAACAAAAATAGATTTACAGAATTGAGTTGTAAATTTATGAATAAATGAGGGCTGTGAAAAGATTGATTTTATTCATATGTATGTTTTGGGTTTCCCAAGCCATTGGGCAGCAAAAAGCTATACCCCCTTATTTCAATACAGCAACCATCATGAATGTTCCTGCACATTACAGCAACATAACACAAGGGTTCATTTGTCAACAGGAATGGAAACTTCAAAAAATAACAGGAGTACCGTTTCGATTCAGGTTGGGAAGTTTAGAATATACCAACCGTTTAGAGGGAAAGACAAAATCAATCTACTGAGCCTCGCATGTGGTCTAGGAGATGGTTCAATTGTTTCAGTTCATCCGCAGACAACGCAGCAACGATGTTGTTCATCTCACCTTCTTTTTTATCCATTTTTTCCAATAACCGCTTTCCTTCTTTGGTGATGCTCACATCTACCAGCCGCTTATCGGTTTGACGAACTCTTTTTGTCACCCAACCCTTAAGCACCAGTCGATCTACAATCCTACTGGTGTCGCTCATCTTATCCAACATCCGTTCGCGGATATCTAAAGTTGAAAGTGGACGGGGATCGCTGCCCCTAAGAATTCGTAAAATATTATATTGCTGTAACGTGATATCTTCCTGCTGAAGAAATGATTTTATTTTTTCGGTAAGCCAATGGTACGAGAAAATGAGATTGACTACCGCTTTTGCATGTTCAGTCTTGAAAGACGAAGCTTGCTTTATATCCTTTTCTATCCCCATTGCCGTTTATATTGGATTCTTAACAGGATTGGAAAACTCATGGGCATAAATCTTAATGAGAATGATGGTATAGCTGAAAATCAATGGGCCAAAAATGAATCCCATGAATCCAAATAATTGCAACCCAACAATTACTCCAAACACGGTAACCAAAGGATGAACATTTCCAATTTTCTGCATGAGGGTTACTCGGGCTAAATAATCCACATTACCCGTAATCAACAGGCTATATATCAACAATCCCGTTCCGGGGATATTCATGCCTTTGGAAAACAAAAAGATGACAAGAGGAACCCAAATCATCATGGTTCCCAAGATGGGAAAAAAGGCAAAGACACCGGTTAGAAACCCCCAGAGCAAAGCATCATCAATACCAAATATCAAATACCCAATGTAAGCAGCAACTCCTTGAATGATGGAAATCAACGGAATTCCAACAGCATTGGCCTTCACCATATGTTTTGTTTCAGCAGCAAGGGCCAAGATACTTTCTTGGTGAAGAGGTATAAAGGCTTTTACTGAACCTTCCATTTTTCTTCCCCCGGTAAACATAAAATACAAAACAAAAAACATGACCAGTAAGTTGCTGAAAATAGTTGCAGAGCTGTTTAAAAACGTAGGAATATAGCTTGCGATTTTTTGTTGCAACCCTTCTACATTCTGAACAGAAAAAAGCTCATCCCCCGTAATATTTTTTAGCTGCGCGGAAAGTGCCTGCAATCCCACCAAAAATTCATCGGCATGACTCAAGATTCCATTTAATTTGGGTGTAACCAAAATGATTGCATAATAGATAGGGGCCGCAATCAGAATCAAAAAAATAAGCATAAATAAAAGAGCGGTAGGGCCGCCTTTCCAACCTCTTTTCTCTGTAAATCGAAAAAACCGTTCCCTCCCTAAAATATAGAAAGTCATAGCTCCCAAAAGACCTGGAAGAAAAATATAAAGCGATCGAATAATTAAAAACCCGAGAAAGCCAATAACAAGCAGCAATACCACTTGTCTGATTCTGTTGTTGAATTGGGTCATGAAATGTAATTTAACTCCAAACCTTGAGTCCTTCGCTGCAATTGGCACAAATATCAATATTTTTTCTGCTTTGCATGAGTTGTTGCCTAAACTCTTGGTAGTTTTTACTTTCCCATATTTCTTTCATGCCATTTTGCTTTAAATCCCCCATCAGATGAGAAGCATCTTTATCAAAACAACACGGAACCACTTTGCCATCCCAAGTAACCACATTGCTATGCCACATTTTCCAACAGTGGTTTTGCATTTTATTTTTGGGAACGGTTCTGCCATCTGGCAGTTTCGTGTACCGGCTATACCTATCAATCGAGGAAATGAGTTGATTGGGGTCTTGCTCGTAGTCGTAAACCTGTGCTGTTTTAAACCAAACATCATCTACCCCCAATTCAATAGCCAATTGTTTAACATCATCAATTTGATGTTCATTGGGTTTTACAACCAAAAACTGAAAAACGACCAAGGGCGTTTTGCTATTCAGCTCCTTTCTCCAATTTAAAATACGGGAAGTGCCTTCTAGAACTTTACTCAATTCCCCTCCTCTTCGGTATTGCTCATAGGTTTCTTGAGAAGTGCCATCGATAGAAATGATCAAACGATCCAATCCCGATTCTACTGTTTTTTTTGCCACTTCATCTGTTAAAAAATGGGCATTGGTAGAAGTGGCTGTATAGATTTTTTTGGCTGATGCATAACGAACCATTTCCAAAAAACCTTTGTTCAAAAAAGGTTCCCCCTGAAAGTAAAAACTGAGGTAGATCAAATCGCGGTAACACGCATCAATAGTCTCTTTGAAAAAATCAAGACGTATCGTACCTGTAGGTCGTGTAAAGGATTTCAGTCCACTGGGGCACTCAGGGCAAGACAAATTGCATGCTGTTGTTGGTTCAACAGACATGGAAAATGGAAGTCCAACTGCAATTGGCCTTTTCCCCCATTTGCTAAACTGAAATGAAGCATAAACGAGTACCAGATTCCATACTCGGCGTAGGGTAAGTTTAGTTAAAAAGTTAAAAACATCATTTCTGTGCAACCTCGGCATGTTTGTAAAAATAAATGAAAGTCTTCATCGTTATGTAGATTTGCATAAATGCGTAGCATTTTAAACATCATGTCTGGAAGAACCATTCTCTTTTGCTTAATCGGAATGTGGGTATTTGCAGGAAAAACCCAGGTAAAAGAGATTATGCAAGAGATGGAACTGCAATCCCGTATTGAAAAAAGTGCAGCCCAACTGAAAATGCAAGCGTTGGCTGCTCCCGAAAACTTCTCAAAAGCATCTTCCAATTTTGACATTCACTATTTCGGCTTTAACTGGTTTATTGATCCTGCGGTTCGCTACATCAGCGGCAGCGCAAAAATCGGTTTTACCATCAGCCAAAGAACCAATATCATCACCTTAGATTTGATGGATGAGTTACGGGTTGATAGTATATTTTTTAAAAATGCTAAAATCAGTTCATACCGACCATTCGACAATACCCTAATCGTTAATCTTTCTGTTTTCCTGGAACCAGGAACAAAAGGGGAAATTGAAATTTTTTACAAAGGAATCCCTCCCAACAGCACTGGCCCATTCAATTCATTTGTAAACAGTGCACATGCCGGAGTGCCGGTTATGTGGACCTTAAGCGAACCGTATGGTAGCAGGGACTGGTTTCCATGTAAAAATGGACTCAACGACAAAACCGATTCAGTAGATATTACAATAACCACACCAGAAGCATACATAGCTTCCGCCAATGGGGTCTTTGATAAAGAAATTCTAGTGGGTGGATTTAGAACAAGATCTTGGAAGCATCGCTATCCGATTGCTACTTACCTTATTGCCATTGCAGCAACAAATTATCAAATTCTTGAAGACCAAGTACAACTTGGAACCACTACCCTTCCGCTTACAGATTATGCCTACCCAGAAAGTGTTTCGGTATTTAGATCCGCTTCCCCCCTCACCAAAAGAACGCTTCAGCTTCTCCACAATAACTTTACCCCGTATCCATACCTAAAAGAAAAATACGGACATACGCAGTTTGGATTTGGAGGTGGTATGGAACACCAAACCAATTCATTCATGGGAAGCATGAGCGAAACACTCATCGTTCATGAAGCAGCTCACCAATGGTTTGGCAACAAAATTACCTGTGGGTCGTGGAAAGACATTTGGTTAAACGAAGGATATGCCGTGTTTTGCGTGAATTACAACATTGAAAAAAATTATTCGGAACAAACCTTACTCAACTTATACCGATCACAAATCAACAACATTACATCTAGGCCCAATGGATCGGTGTATGTAGATGATACCACAAGTGTTTCCCGGATTTTTGATTCAAGACTCTCCTACAACAAAGGCGGATGGGTATTGCAAATGCTCAGATGGAAAATAGGAGACTCCGCTTTTTTTCGCGCAACACGCAATTACTTAAACGATCCTCAACTCTTGGCGTCTGGCTATGCCAAAACTCCAGATCTAAAAAAGCATTTTGAAAGAGAAAGCGGAACCGACCTCACTGAATTTTTTAAGGATTGGGTATATGGACAAGGATTCCCGTCTTATCAATTGGAATGGGCTATTGCTGGCGAAAACTGGATTCAAACCAATTTGAGTCAAGTTACATCAGACACATCCGTCTCCTTTTTTGAAATGCCCGTACCCATTCGATTTAAAAATGCCAAAAACGATACAACACTTGTAATTCAGCATACCCAAAACGGACAAATTGATTTGTTCAAGATTGGATTCATCCCAGATAGTGCTTTTATTGATCCTAAATTCAAACTTGTTTCTGCCAACAACAAGATAACTAGGGCACAAATTCTTCCAGGTTCTGAAAATGTAGTTGTATTCCCCAACCCTGTGAACAATCAGTTTTCTGTTTTACTCAAAAACATGACCGAAGGAGAATTGAATCTTTCCATCTACAATGCATTGGGGGAATTGGTATGGAGAAGGAGAGTTGGAAATTTCAAAGGCGAAGATCTCATCGTAGTTCCATTTGATCAAATGCCAAGAGGGAGTTATTGGCTAAAAGTTAATCGAGAGCAAGATCCTCCCATCATGAAACCCATCCTTAAATAAATTTCATTTAAAATGGCGATTGGAAGTTTATAAATGAGCCTTCCACCATTTCTTGTATACTTTGAACAGAAGAAAAAAGCTAACCAGCAACCAGATATAAAATAGAATGGTGCCTATAAGATGACTTTTATCCCAGATCGCCAGCTCAAGCTTCAATCCTAAAAGGGTATTGATCAACAGCCAAAAAAGTGCTAACCCCAACGACCACGAGACCCGCTGTAAAAATTCCCGTACTTCAGGTTCCATAAGATACGAACAAAAAAGCTTGGATAAGGTTCGCATCTTCCCTGCCTCTACTATTTGGCATCCAAGATGATTGGCGCTCCCCTTGAGGGCATTATGATGATTTTTGAATTGGCTGAACCCGCCAGTTCTTTCATTGCTTTAATTTGTTCATACTGCAATTGTTTTTCACTCAAGCTCATACTTATGATTCGCTGGTAATCAGAAATACCTTGAGCCTCTACCCTTTTGCGTTCTGCTTCTTGTCGTTCTTTTTGCAAGACAAATTGCATTTTCTGAGCCTCTTGTTCGGCGTTAATTTTTTGCTCAATTGTTGTTTTAACGGAAGCGGGAAGTGTAATATTCCGAACCAATAAATTCTCTAGAATAAGACCTCTACTCTTAAAATCATTTTCAATGTTCTTAAAAATCCTCGACTGAAATTCATCCCGCTTTGTCGAATACAACGAAATCGCATCGTAATAAACTGAATTGTCTCGAATACGCGTTCTGGTAATCGGGCGGACTATTTTGTCTTCATAATTAATGCCAATCTCTTTTATCAACCTGGGTGTTTCTTCTGGATTAACCCGATAAAGAACAGAAAGATCGATGGTTACTTCTAAGCCATCTGCCGTAAGAACTTTTATTGCATCATCTCCTGTTTTTAAACCTTCATCATGAACCCCACTCATGGTATAATTTTGTGTTCGGACGTCGATATCTGTTACTTGCATGAGTGGGTTGATTAGATTCAATCCACTTCGCAATGGCAGATCTTGAACTTTACCAAAAAGCGATTTAACGCCAACAAATCCTGCATCTACTTGCCTAATTGCTGAGGTTAAGAAGCCAATTGAAATAAATGCAATACCCAACCACTTAAGTGCCCCACCGAATTGAGTTAACCTTGATTGCTCTCCTCTTGAAAGTGAAAATGACAAAAACAGTACAATCAAGCCAATGATAATCAATGCCATAAAGGTTAATTTAGTAAAGTAAAAGAATAACTCAGCTGCTGTGATCAGAAACGATTACCCACTTCCCTTTGATTTTTTCAAATATCAAAGTATAATGACCTCCTACATCACCAACCGTTCGTTTGAGAAACCATTTCCCAACAACGAAGTAACGCTTTTTCCCCATGGGTTTTACATGTAAGATGTTAAATCGAAGCTGTCCCATTTGATCGGGACCGTTGTAATTTTTTTTATAATTATTCAGAGTTCGTTGATAGCCATAGGTAACACCGGACTTTCCTATATACATCAAGGAGTCTGACTCTAGATACCCAACCATGAATTGTTCAACATCTCCCTTGTTCCAGGCCTGTGTTTGCTTATCCAGGATGTCTAAAATGATTTTTTCATCCTTCGTTTGTGCTTGAAGGATAGTGAAAAAGAAAAGAGGTATAAAGAGAATTGCTTTGATAAATCGGGATTAAGCCCAGGCTCTATCGCCCTTAGCATACGGAATACAACCTTCGTATTTACCGGGAACAGCTACATACCTCAAAGCTTGTGTAGCACCTACCTCAGAAGTGAAATAACCAAGCAGTGTCAACTGCTTCATCAATCCAAAATAATGATTTGGATCTCCGTCTTTTTTAGAATCATTGTAGGCCTTCAATTCTTTATTTACCTGATTCAAAAGAGAATTGCGTTGATCCGCAGATAAATCCATGAACCCTTTGGTATACATATTTTTTGCAGATGCTTCAATCATGCCGATTCCTTCAACAAAAATTTTCTGATCCTTCTCTTCATAGCAGTCGGCTACCATTACATTCATGAACGCGCCAACCTTTGCTGCTTTTGCTCCAGGCGTATTGGTTGTAGGAATAATGGTTTCTGCAAGCTCATCCAAAAAAGCAATCTGATCTGGAGTTAATGCAAAAGCCACAGATGCAGTACTTGAAGATTTACAACCTTGAAGAAATGCAGAACCGCCAACGATAGTTCCTCCAAAAATGAGTGCTACCCTTTCCAATGCGTCGCGTCTATTCATAAAATGTGTTTAGATTCTAAAAATACAAAAGAATCTATTAAAAAATTCAAATGGTGTACCTTGCATACCCATGGCATTATTGGAAATTAGCTTGCCAAAATCACTTGCCCATGCCCTGCGGCTTCCTAAGAATTCGCCAGGCAGACAACAGCGAAAAATACTCATGAAGCTGATGAAAAAGGCTAAATACACCGAATTCGGTCAATTTTACAATTTCGACCAAATCCTGAGTAGTAAATCTCCAGAAGAAAGCTTTAGAAAAGCAGTTCCTACTCACGACTACAACTCGATCTACAGCCAATGGTGGAAAAAAACATTAGAAGGAAATTCTGATGTATGCTGGCCTGGAAAAATCAAATATTTCGCTTTGAGCTCAGGTACTTCAGAGGCAGCCAGTAAATACATCCCCATCACCCAGGAATTGATGAAGGGGAACCGAGTTGTAATGATTAAACAACTGCTTTCCTTGAGGAACTACGAGAATATTCCCCTGAAATCAATCGGGAAAGGCTATTTGATGCTGGGCGGAAGCACTGATTTACAAAAAGGTCCGGGGTATTTTTCCGGAGACCTTAGCGGCATAACAGCAAAAAAAGCCCCATTTTGGTTTTCGCCTTTCTATAAACCTGGAAAAAAAATTGCAAGAACACGCGACTGGAATAAGAAACTGGAAGCAATTGTTCAAGAGGCCCCAAATTGGGACTTAGGCTTTGTAGTAGGTGTACCGGCTTGGATTCAAATGTGTATGGAAATGGTGATTGAACGCTATCAACTGAAACACATTCACGAAATCTGGCCCAATCTGGCTTTTTTCTGTCACGGTGGGGTAGCCTTTGAACCATATAAAAAAGGATTTGAACGCCTATTGGGAAAACCACTAACCTATATAGAAACCTATTTGGCCTCAGAAGGATTCATCGCTTACCAAGACCGCCAATTCCCAGATGGAATGAAACTGGTATTGAATGAACATATTTTTTTCGAGTTCGTTCCTTTTGATGAAGAAAACTTCGATGCTGAGGGTATTATTATCGAAAAGCCCAAAACATTATTAATAGACGAAGTAGAAGAAGGAAAAGAATATGCATTGCTGATGAGCACTGTATCCGGTGCTTGGAGATACCTTATTGGGGATACCGTCAAATTTGTAAACCTAGAACGTTCCGAAATCATCATCACAGGAAGAACCAAGCATTTTCTGAATTTAGTGGGCGAGCATCTCAGTGTAGACAATATGAACAAAGCCATTCAAGTTGCTTCAGAAAAACTGAATATATCTATTGCGGAATTTACCGTTGCCGGCGTACCCGCAAATGGTTTTTTTGGCCATCAATGGTATATAGGCACCAATGAATCTGTGAACCCAGAAATACTTCGCAATACAATCGACCATACGCTAACAGAAATCAACGACGACTACGCCGTAGAAAGAAAAAGTGCATTGAAGGATATTAACGTAGAAGTTCTCCCAGAGGCAAAGTTTCTTGAATTCATGGAAAGAAAAGGGAAGCTAGGCGGACAATACAAATTTCCCCGGGTATTGAAAGGCGCTATGCTGGAGGACTGGAAAGAATACTTGGGTAAGCTCTAACAACATATGCTGGAATCAGTAATCAAAGGATTTGGATTGGGACTCATTTTGGCTGTTTCAGTTGGACCGGTCATTTTTACTATTTTAAAACAGAGCATCAACAACGGACAAAAAGGAGGTTTTAGTTTTGTCACCGGCGTATGGATCAGTGATTTGGTTTTGATCATCATCAGCAACATGTTCTCTACACTGATCATGGATGCCCTGCAATTCAAAGCTACCATTGGCTACGCAGGATCTGCCTTTGTAATGACGCTAGGCATTTATTATCTTTTTTTTAAGAAAGTATATTTTGGGGAGGACAGCAATATACTGCTGGTGCAGTTTGGCAAGCGTGCGTTTACAAAAGCATTCATGTCGGGCTTCTTGATCAATACGCTCAACCCCAGTGTTCTTCTTTTCTGGCTGATCAATGCAACAGCATTCGCAGTTTCGCATAGTGTGCTAGAAAGAATAATACTATTTGGAGTTTGTTTGTTGGTGAATATTGTTGGAGATATCGTGAAAGTTTTGATGGCTGCAAGGGTAAGAAAACGACTAACACCAAAATCAATTTTGATCATCAATAAAATTTCTGGAATTATTTTGATACTTTTTGGATTGGGAATTATTTACAGCATTGCGTATTTAAAAAATTGAATTGCTACCATAATCAATTGACACATGATTCGTTTTTTAAAAAATTTAATTGTTTTGTTTTTTTTCGGACACCTTATCTATATTGTTATTCTCAAATATGTTGGGTCGCCTATTACATTAACAGAAATTTACAGCTTACTAGAAGGAAATGGATTCAAACGGACCCAGGTTTCACTCAACACCATCTCTCCTCATGCTAAACTAGCGGTTATTGCAGCTGAAGATCAATTGTTTCCCGATCACAATGGATTTGATATCAAGAGCATAAAAAAAGCTTTACAATACAACAAGCGGAAACCCGGAAGAATACGGGGAGCCTCAACCATTAGTCAGCAAGTGGCTAAAAACGTTTTCTTATGGCAAGGGAGAAGTTGGGTAAGAAAAGGATTGGAAGTGTATTTTACTTTCATGATTGAATTGATTTGGGGTAAAAAACGAATACTAGAAGTCTACCTCAATGAAGCTGAAATGGGAAAAGGAATTTTTGGAATTGAAGCTGCCTCAAAGAAATATTTCAATAAAAAATCTTCAGCACTTACTCGAACAGAAGCCGCTATGATCGCTGCGTCTTTACCCAACCCACAACGCTATACCGTTAAACCAAGGTCTGCATATGTAACCCGAAAATATCCTTGGGTGTTGCGACAGATGAGTAATTTATCCGGAGATCCCGATATTAAAAAAATCATCGAATAGGCGCTTCTGATAGCGTATATGAAACACTGTTGATGGTTGGCTCCCGAAAACTGTTCTCAATCCCAAAACGGAGTTGGGCTTGTTGAAGTGGGATAGAATCGGGAATAGTCACACGGAGATTTAGCAAATTGATATAATCCGGAAATAATCGTTTTCCAGATGGAATAACGATAGGCTCGGTCTTTCCTTTGGGATAAATCATAAGCATAACACGTGGTCTGTATTTTACTGCAGAATCTAATGCAGATTGAGAAACGGCATCCATTTTTAAAACAACTTCAAGCACCCGGTTTGAATCAACCAGTAGATTGTTCATTGATGAGAACGAAATGCGTGAAAACGATCGAAAGGATTGAATACGTTCGGTTGCGAAATCTATTCGGGTGCTTCGCAAAGTATCCGGAAGCACAGCGGCACCCAAGGAACCAGCCACATAAACATCTTTTCCAAATACATGGTCTTCGATTGGCCAAATATTGAAATTACTTCTTCGATACCGGAATGTATTTAGGGAGAAAGCAGTATCACCAGAATAAAACCAATATTTTGAAGCGCGTTGATATGAATTCGTAAATACAACAGGAAGACCGCCTGCGCTGGATTTTATTTTTGATACCCACTCCTTGTTTTTATGAAACTCATCTTTGGGTAAAATGGGGTTTAGGTCCAACACCATATAAATCCGAAGAAGAAAAACAAGAATAAGAGTCACCGGCATGGTTTTCATAATCCAATTTCTCCATCTTTCGTTGGACTCAATTCCAGGATAGGCAAGAACAAGCAAAGGTGTTAACAATGCAATGGTCCAATTGGCCTCTGTTCTGCTCTTAAATGAACTGATAAAGAAAATGAAATAGCTGCCAACAATCGACCAATACATTGCTTTCTGAACAGCATGTTGAGGTCTATTCTTCAATGCCGACCAAAGTATCAACCAGCCGATTAAGGGACCGGTTATCAGCAATTGGCCAAATAAAAAATCAGTCGTAAAAGAAATGCGGTAAGGAGGAGATAGTCGCTCATGCAGATGGTATTGCAAGGAAGGCAATCCATGATTCAACTGCCAATTCACGTGGGGCCAATAAATCAAGATTGATAAGAATACAACAAACCAGGTTTGAGGCCTCCTCAATAATTTGATATTGGAAAGCAGTGTAAAGATGATGATGAGCAAGCCGTGATATTTGGAATAGAGCAATAGAGCAATAGATAACCCTAAACCCAGCGCAGAAACCCAAGTAAAAGATTCAATAAATTTTTTATACGCAATGAAAAATACAGAAGCAAAAAACAACAATGGTACATCCGGAACAGCCATGAAGCCCCCAATTTGCAAAACGGCAACTCCTGAAACCATTCCGTAAAACAAAGTGAGGTTCTTTGGCTTCGTTAAATATTCAATACAAGCAACGGTAGCAGTTCCCATCAGAACAACCAAAATCCGTACACCAAGTTCCCCCGGCATAAGAAAGGTGCCGATTTTAATTAACCAGGCTATCATGGGAGGATGATCAAAATATCCCCAATCCAAATATTTCGAATACACCCAGTAATAAGCTTCATCGTCAAATAGCTCTGTAGCAAATGCCTGTAGCAGAGAGACAAAGAACCAAAGTGAATAAAAAATAGAGCGTTTCATGATTTAGAAAATCGAGTGGAAGCCCATTCCATGGCAGATTGTGTTCTTGTTGGATCTTCTCCTTTTACTTCAAACCAAGGAACAGATTGATTGATCAAGATATCTTTATAACAACAGAATAACTTTTCACGGGTATCGTAATCGGGGTATTCCCTCAATTCATCTTGGGTCCAGGGAAGATCCGGACTGCACAAAAAATAACCATCGTATTTCCGCTCAACGATGTTCTTAAGTATAAAGGGATGGCACTTGCCAAAAACAAATTCAGACCATACTTTCATCACATACATATCCGTGTCGATAATCAGCACAGGTGGATTTGATGTTGACTTGCTTTCCCATTGCTGAATACATGCTTCAATAGCTAACTCTTCGTTTTGAATTTGTCCCTCTGCTATTTTCAATAAGTCGTGGTAGGAATAATCTGTTCCATGCGTAGTTAAATACTCCCGAGCATATTCTTTGCACCATAGCGTTGAAAAATGATCTGCAAGCGATTGGCATAGCGTTGATTTGCCTGTGGATTCTGGTCCGATGGCTACCAATTTAATCACATCATTAGACATCCATTTATTCATGCGCCTTTTTTTTCCATTCTTGTAAACCGAGTATGGCCAAGATCAACAAGACACTGTAATATAAAGACGTAGGTGCATACCCTTTTACAAAATAGAGGGGAATAGATGCCAAATTGGTGATAATCCACCAGTACCAACTTTCCACTTTTTTGCGGGTCATCAACCACATTCCCGTAAAAGCAGACGCGGATGCCAGGGCATCGGCCCAGGGAATGGCTTCAGGCGCAAATGCATTCCGAATGTAAACAAGAGAAAAATAAATGGAAAAAAAGAGGACCAAAAAAAAGAGGATCTGATGCGTCCATTCGTTTTTGGATGAGAAGCTGATTTTGACAATTCTATTTTGCTGTTGGTCTCTTCTCAACCAATTCCACCAGCCAAATATACTCATGATGGTATAATACAGATTAACAGCAGCCTCGCCAAACAGAGCACCTTTAAAACTCAAATAAACGTAAAGAATTGTACCAACCAATCCTGTTGGATATACCCAGATGTTTTCCTTTTTAGAAAACCAAACGGAAACTATTCCTGAAACAATTGCTGCCCATTCAAGATATTCGATCAATTCCATGAAAAGGAATTGTTTATTCAGCCTCGGCTACCACTTCGGTTACTTCAGGTATCATGCGCTTCATCATGCCTTCAATACCCGATTTCAGTGTAATCATGGAGGAAGGACAACCACTGCAGGAACCTTGCAACATGAGCGTAACCACTCCGTCTTCAAATTTTTTAAACTGAATGGCACCGCCATCCATTTCAACAGCAGGCTTAACGTAATTTTCCAATAGCTCTTTGATTCTTTTCACAACATCACCATCTTCGGATAGGATTATATTTCCATCTGTAGCTTGCGTTACAGGCAGTTCATCTTCATTGATCACCACTTTTCCATCCTCTAAATAATCTTTCAAAAACTGACGGATGGAAGGCTTAACATCTTCCCAATCGGTTTCGGGAGTCTTGGTAAGTGTTACAAAGTTACTGGCAATGAACACACTCTTTACAAACGGGAAACTAAACAACTCCAATGCCAGAGGCGAAGGCTTAGCTGTATCGATATCTTGGAAATCAACACTCTTGCCAGGATACAATAGCTTATTGGCTACAAATTTCATGGTCTCCGGATTCGGTGTCATTTCTGTGTAAATGCTGACTGTGATATTCCCTGTCTTGATCATAATTTTAAACTTAGGGCAAAATTAGCAAACTACTGGCTTTGAGTTGACAAAATGCATGGAGAAAGAAGCTAAATACCCCGACGAGAGGCAATTTTTTCGGATTTCGGAAATGGATTTAGCCGTTGTTCAGAACTCGCTCTACCAAACTCATGTGCTCGGGCTGAACAAAATACTCAAAACTACGCTTATCAAAATCAGAGCGCTGCTTCACCAAGATCGGTTTTTTATCTTTGGCTAAGAGTCCTAGTTTTTGATTGATAGACCCAATTAAATCACTTCGCATGCGCTTTTGAACCTCAATGGGTCGGTTATTTACGCCAATTACCCGATTTATTTCCTCAATGGTAGTTAGGCGCTCTTCAAGGGAATGTTTGTATATAAAATCAAGCAAAGAACGCTCACGTTGATCGAGGAGCTCCCTAATTTTCGAAGACTTGAAAACAATTGGCTTCTCAGTTTCAGAGTCGACTTGACCATTACCACCAACAGGCATCCCGGTAAATGAAGTCATCATGGAAACACGTTTACCATTCTTGAAATATAAATATGCAAATGAGGCGGCAAACAAGGATAGTATAACAATTAGAGCATAATGGATCTTCTCGGTTGTAGTCAATTGAATGGTTGTCTCCTTAACCTGAAAGACAGGTAGCCCAGTATCAATAAGTTCAGCACGAGTAAAAACAACTGAATCTAAAACACCTCGAGATTTTCCAACGTAAAAAGTTGAATCCCTAAAAAAACTAAATGCTATATCATCTTTTTCTGTAGCAATGGAGGCAATTGCATTTAATCTGCTCTGAAGTGAATTACTGATAGTTAAAAACTGATTGTTTTTTAAATCCAATATATTGTCAAAACCTGTCATAATCCCCCAAGGTGAAACACCCATTATACTCAATAGTGTGTCTTTCATTCTACCTATTTCTTTCCAATTGCCGCTTTTTAAATCAAGGCTATACAGCAACCCCGCATTCTCACTGTTGAACCTTTCCTTTAAAAAGGTCTCAGGCTCTTCTTTAGAAAGTGCAACAATGAGCCGACTCGAGCTGCTATCAAAATAACATAAAGTAGAGCCCCGAAATATTTTATAAAATTGCTTGTGCCAAGGGATTGAATGTGATAGGGGCACGGCATTCCATTCTCGTGCTGCATCGTTGTAAATGCGAAGCTGGCCGTTGGTTTGCCAGAATCCATGTCCACCATAAGAATATATTTTATTTTGGGATGTAAACGCATACGACCCATAATTGTACCCAGTAAAAAAAGTTGAATCTATTCTTTTCCAAAACGCTTTACCTCCGGTTGAATCCAATTTGTAAATTCTGCCCGTACCCTGAATCAAAGCAAAGAAACCACTATCGTTTTTGACTAGATTAGTGCCCGCGTCAGAAAAATTATCAGGCAAGTAATCTTTAAATTTTACAACGGGGTCACGCGTGGATTGAAAAATCGATAAATCACCCTGTATCTCCACAATTTTCTTCATCAATTGAGAGACTTCCTGCAGTCTTACAGATGGTGAAAGACCAAAAAATAAAATCAGTAAAAAAACTTGCCTCTTCATATGAAAGAAGCAAGATCAGTATCACCAAGTTTGTGTACACGTGAAAATCACCCTTAAATTGATGTTTTTATCACTTTAGGTATATCACTTATATGTATCCTGTTTGTAATCAATTCAATAGAAAGCTTTTAGATATTAATTTAAGTAACTAAAAAGATCACTAATTGCTCAAAATCGATTAATAAATCGACTCAATTTTGGAAATAATTTCTGCCGAATTAAGCTCATTCATACAAGCATGGTCTCCCCTCCAGCATGTTTTACCTCCAAAAACAGAACAAGGTCTACAGGAAAGGCTTTTCTGAATAGCAAATTGAGGATTCTGATTAAACCCATGAAACCCTGCATGAGGATGTGTGGGACCCCATATCGAAATGGCCGGAATTCCTGCCAAGGATGCCAAATGCATGTTAGCAGAATCCATGGTTACCATAACATCCAACCCCTTCATAACCTCCAATTCATCGGCTAAATCCAAAACACCCTCCAGTGGTACCATGCATTCAAACTCTTTCTCCCACTCTTGAATAAGTAATTTTTCAGCACGTGAACCTCCAAAAAAATAAATCCTATTAGGCTTACGATCAAAATGACGAATAACCTCCTTCATTCTATCCAAATTGTACATCTTCAGACTATGCTTGGAAAAAGGAGCAAATCCAATCTTTAAAGCAGAACTGCTTTCTACTTTTTCTATCGGCTCCCAATCGCCCAACTCAAAAGAAAGTCCCAATTTGGAAAAAACTTCAGCATACCGTTGAGTAGTATGCTTGAGCGGGCGAAATATTTTGAATTCTTTCCTTGTAAGTGCAAACTTCTCCATTCTGCCTTTATCAATCACAGCTATTCTTTTTCCCATCCCCCAAAAAAGAAATCGTAAAACATGTGTTCGCAAAACTCCATGCAAATCGGCTACCGCATCAACCTTGTATTTTTTTCGGAGAACATTAAATATGCGAAAAATGCCAAACAACCCCTTGAACTTTCCTTTTAAATCAAATCCTTCAAACCGAACACCTTCTATCCCCCTATACATTCCTTCATGCACATCAGTTCCTGCAAACACCAACTCAACATCAGGAAATTCTTCTTTGAACCGCTTTAATACAGGAACAGTCAATGCAACATCTCCAAGAGCAGAAAAACGAAAAATCAAAATGCGTCGAATGGGTTTAGCAGAACTCATGATACAGACTGCTTATATAAAACGGGATTCAATGATGGATCGTTGTACATTTTCATCTGCCTGTAGACTTTCATGCGCTTAACTCCTTTTGAAAGATCTTCCAACAACTGATCAATAGATGCACTGAGATCTGTTTGTTGCTCCAAAAGAATGTTCAACTTTTGACTGCAGGCAACTCGGTGTGCTTCACTTGCATCTACTCGCTCCACTTCTTCCCGCATATGCCAAATTTTTAAAACCAAAATCGATAGTCGGTCAATGGCCCAAGCAGGACTTTCCGTATTCAATAACGCAGTTGCTTGCACATCAACATCCTTATATTTCACAAGAAAATAATCATCGATGCGTTCCACAACATCTGTTCGGTCTTGGTTGGACTTATCTATACTGCGCTTCAGTTCTAGTCCCTTCTGCGGCTCAATAGCCGGATTCCGCACCAGATCTTCCATATGCCACTGCACTGTATCAATAAAGTTTTTCGAATACAGCAAAGACTCAATAGTCCCCTTATCAAATGGATTGTTTTCAGGCGCTTCGATTCGATTATGCTCATGATAATCCCGACACGATTGCTCAAATATTTCAAGACACAAGGAAC